>CBJMBI010000157.1:0-8016 GCA_966427955.1 uncultured Ktedonobacterales bacterium | reverse complement strand
GAGAAAACGAATATCAGCAGTATAGGAGTGCCATAGAAGAGGCCCTAAAAACAGCTGAAAAGCTGGTAAACCATAAAAATGATCAAAGTGGTATAGAACATGGAAATGAGAGTGTTGTCAATAGCTGGATTACGAGTGCTACCAGCAATTTTGATCAGACTTTAAAACGTATCGGAGATACTGCTGTCAAAAAGATTCTTAAATCTACTAAAGTAGAAGATAAGGATAAAATAGAGAATGCAAAGAAAGAAGGAAAAAATGAGATTGATAAATATAAGCTTGCTATAAACGAGGCCCTAAAAATAGCTTTTATGCTAAAAAATACATATGAAAGTGGACATAATGCTATAAAAGATGAACATAAGGATGAATTCGACAAATTGGTCAAGGATGCTTACAAAGAATTTGACAAAGCGTTAGAAATTGCAGAGCGAGTGGCTATAAAAGGAGCTTTGAAGGAGTATATAGAACTGGAAGACAGGGAGGGTGTTGATGAACGGGTCAAGGCTGCTTGCGAAAAATTGGAAAAGGCAAAGAAAGATGCAAATAGCAGAGCGCAGAAAAAGTGGAATGATGAGAATGAAAGAGGAAATATAGTAGCAAAAGTAAAACTAAATAAAATTGAAGCTGACGTCAAAGAAAAGATTGAAAAGAAAGAAGAAAATGAAGGAGAGCTATCTGAGTCAGAAAAAGATGCTATTCGTATGAGAATTATTGTAGGAAATGCATATGAAATGAAAAATAAAGTTAGTGGAGGAGAAATAGACAAAATTCCCATAGCGCAGAAAGATGATGCTTCTGCAAATGTGATTAGGGAGAGAGTTGAAGAAGGGGTCTCAAAACTGCGCCAAGATGATCACACTCGTACATTCGACGGGGTAGAGCTGATGCAAGAACGGCGCAGGTTGAAGAGCTATGCAAAGGACCATTCCGGTAAATTAGATGAACGATACGACCATCTCGTAAAACAAGCCAGGCTCAAGCAGATTGAAAACATCATCGATACTAATCCGAAGGTGCATTATTCTTATCGCATTATGCTCAATATGGCAAGGGCATACGAAGCTGCACTGGAGGATAACTACTTCTGGGCGCTCGATGAGAATAAAGCCAAGGTTGATGGGGTACTCCACTATTTAAAGAATGTGAAGGTAGAGGTTGAAGATCATGATGGTGAACTAGGGAAGTTAAGAGCAGATTTTCTGCATAAGGTTGTGGAGTTTGTAAGGTCAAACATAGGAGAAGCGAGGGACCGCCAGTCTATCCGAATGCTGTTGCCTTTTGTCGTGCGAGCGCAACGTGTGCTAGAGGCGGACCTCGATAACATGGAACTTGTTAAGCAGTTTCTAAATTCAAAGACCTCAGGTGGGGCAAAGAAAATAAAGGATAAACTGAATGACAGGCTCAGCACTGAAAACCAACGTTCTGCGCTCGGTCTAGACGTGGTAGAAGGTACCCAAAAAAAAGTAGCAAGAGATATTGCCAAAGAAATCGAGGACAGATTGATGAAAAATGGGAGTTTCGATTTCGGAGAACTAGAAAAATTGCGGCCATCAGAAAGACAGGTATTGAGCAATGCAAGGCTAGAACAATTTAGAAAAAGAGCTGTAGCTGAATTTGATAGAATACTGGATGGACTAAATAGTGAGCAGAGAGCTATAATGGAAAAGGAAAGGCCTAAATTTCTACTGGATCTGATGAAAATGGGAGAGAAAGAATTCGAAAGAATAGAGAAGATGTCCTTTCAGCTCTATAAGATCAAGGAATTCAAAAAAGAGGTGGATAGGCAGAGATGGCAGGATGCCATATACATGTGGTTCTTAAATTTCGCACAAAACGGTATGCAAGCATATAATAGAGGTTCAAATATATTTGTCCAGCAAATAGAAAAAATTATCAAGGAATCTGTTCAGTAAATAATATCCAATTATGGAGGCGAAACAGGCGTCAATTGTACTTGTGGCAGATTGGTCGGATTGATGGTCTCGATCTTGATCTGCTGCACGTTGTTGGGTATGGTGTTCCCATAAGAAATACGGATACTGCTGGCATTGGGATCAATGTTCGCCTGTTTGGCAAGTTGGGTGAGCGCATCTTTTTTCGTCAGGCCTTTGAGCTGGTTCTGGATGTCGTTAAGTTCGCTACTTGGTATCTGGTAGCGACTCACGCCTGCCACTGCAATAGCCATTTGTACAGTTTTATCTGGATTGACTTGTTGCACAACAGGCTGTCCAATCTGAGTCAGTGAATCAATAAGCGTATAATTTGGGCTCAGCTTTTGCTTGAGTAGTTGGATTGCCAGATCATCCGCATCTTTTTTCTTGATATATTCAACGCTACCCTGTCCGGTCATAGTTGCAGTGACGGTTTTACTTGCCGTGCCAATCTGCGGATTTGATGTAGCTTGCTCATTAGAATAGATTGGGTTGCCAACTATAGTTGCATTTGCATCGCGGGCCTGCTTTTGCAAGTCCTGATTGATCTTGGAATAGAGTTTTGGTCGTATTTGCTCCGATAGGGACTCTATGTCATCGGGCGAAACTCCACGTCTACAGATAAGGAAAAAGTCGCAGTTTACGAGGCCAGTAGTCGGCCCTTGCAGCGAACTTGTCTGTATGCTGGTAAAGACTCCCGCCGGGATAGATGCACTGGCTACATCGATGTTTTTGAGTCCCAGTTTGGCCGTAAGCGTAAAGACTGTACTGATAGTTTGAACGCGTGGACTTAGAATAATATCTGCTGAGATTGATGCTTGAAATACTTGATATCCCAGTACTCCCATAACTAGCAGAACAGTTAGAATAAGTGCAGTCGTAGGGGCAATTGGTAGCCGAGTGCGCTTGCTCTTTTTGTTAAAGCCAGCAGATGGCTTTTGAGAGATTGTTGGCGTGTCTCTTCGTGGAGTAGCCGAATCCAGAGACCAAGTCGGTGCGTTGTAGTCCTCGCCTTGGAAGACAACTTGTTTGCTTGGTAACGGTGGTAGGATAACTTCTGACTGTGGTGGCATTGCGGCCAGACGACCAGAACTTTCCAGCCTAGTCTTTTGCAGAGGTTGTGATGAGTGCAATGGCTCTTCTTGCATGGCATATTTATCTGGCTGCGGAGATGACGAGGATGACAAGGATTTTTCTCGGATAGGGTTTTGATCCGGATCTATTATAGTCACACTGTCGGGAGTATATGGAGCGGTCACCTTTCCTATTGGCAATGGCGGTGTTAATTTTGAAAATGCAGAATTGGCTGGCAATGGCGAGGTAGGGTTCTTGGTAGGAATGAATGGTTGATTGACATCATACGAATTTTTTACTAGCTGATAGGCCTGCTCGAAGGAAGTTAATACCTCGTCGGCACTGGCAAAACGTTCGCTGGGATTTGTCATGATACAGTGTGCTACCACGTAATCCAATGGCATAGGCAACGAGAGGAGGTTACCTGCATTAGGTAGCTCTCTGGTGATCATTTGATAGAGGATGATCCCTAGCGAGTAGATATCATTGCTGGGAGCAGCCAGCCCGTCCAACCGTTCTGGGGCCATATATGCTACTGTTCCTATTTCATTACCTGCCATCGTTAATGAAGCACTAGCGGCTAGACCCTGTAATGTGGCAATTCCAAAATCAATCAGTCGCACATAGACGCGATTGCTATTTTCTGCATGGTCGAGAAGAATATTACTCGGCTTGAGATCACGGTGGATTACTCCCCGCTTATGGAGATAAGCTACGGCTTCAACCAAGGCCGTAAAGAGTTGATGTACCTCAGCAAGCGAAAGTGGACCTGTTTGCAAGCGTTGGAGGAGTGTGCCGCCCTTAATATAGGGTGTGACCAGGAAAAGACGCCCCTGCTCCTCTCCAAACTCAACAAGAGGTAAAATATGGTCATGCTTGAGATAAGCATTGACTTCGGCTTCGCGCAGAAAGCGCTGACGTGCAGTTATATCGTGGACCAGATCGGAACGGATGATTTTGACGGCAACTTCTCTGCCAAAAGCCGTACGTTGGCGTGCCAAGTATACCTCGCCCATACCACCAACAGCGATACGACGTACCAGATCATAGTTGCCAAAGCGCTGGATATCTTGCTCATTTAACATGAGTTTGTGTTGATCTCTCATCTTATGGGTCTGCTTCTACTATTTTCACATGTACGTCCACACGTCTTGCCCCAAGCCTCCCCCCATAGGGGAAGCCGTCTTGCCTTAGAATAACTAGATAAAATCATCTACGTTCGGGCGCTATGAAAAGGTTTGATAGTTCCTCCATGTTCTGTCAGTATAGCATCTCTTCTATCAGAAGTGAAGGGTTAGTGTTACCTATCACTTGGAGAAATTCTCTAGATGAAGTTTGTCCCTCTTTTTGCCTAGAGAAGTATGCGAATCTCCCCTATACTTTACTTGATATGAGATCACAACCGGGAAAACTCCTGTCTTTCTTTACAACGTTTCCGATCATTGTGTACGATAGTCTCTTTAAAAGAGAGAGTAGTGAAGGAGACCTTGATGCAAAAAAGGTTATCGTCCATCAGTAGATATACCCTCTTGGGAATTGGCCTCATTATTCATATTGCCTTCTTCATTTCCGCTAGCTCAACCAAATGGTTTAACTACTTTTTCTCTGGTAGCTCTTTACACCTCTGCTGCCGAGGATTGGATTTCTATCAAATTCCTAATGGTGCTTACTCCTACTGGCATGGAGGATCATTAAGCGTTACTCAGGACACCACTCATTACTTATACGGTGTTGGCTTTCCGGCTGTTAATGCCAATGTCTATCATCCAGTCCTGACCTTACTTCTAGGTTCATTTCTGATCTTATTTTCGCCAGCAGCATCCTTCTATGTCTGGATGTTTATCAAATTGTTTGTCAATCTCGCACTATTAATCTATTTTTATATCAATTTCAAACAAAATAAATATATCTATCTGGCAATCTTTCTCTCATTGATTAACTCAACACAATACCTCGAAATCGAAATCTCACAGTTTCAATTTATCCTTAACGGAACGCTTTTTCTGATGTTGATTGCTCTTGTCAAAAACGAAAGGTCACCTCTGAGTGGCCTTTTTTACTTTTTGACATTGATATCTAAACCCATTGGCTTATTATGGATTCCGGTAATGTTCTTTAAGCGGCAATGGAAAACGCTGCTGATTGGCCTTGGTCTCTTTGTGATTGCAACTAGCATCTTTCTCATTAACCATTCAGGCGATTACTATGTTAACAACTTGTGGGGAAACTTTTTGACGCCGAGTACGGGTGGGCCGATCCAGATCTTCACATTGGCTGCTCTACTCAGATACAGTACACCTTTGCCAGACAGCGCACTGACAGTTCTCAAATGGAGCTGTCTTGCGCTAGTGATCATCATGAGTGCCTCCAAGAGGATCAGCCTTCAGACAGGTATCTTTCTAGCCATTGCCTATTACCTGTCTTTCTACGATATGACCTTTGAATATCACTATAGTACTCTTATCCCTATTCTAGCTATCTGTCTAGTCACGCGTCCAGAGTTCCAGCAACTCTCATCACGTATTTGTATGATACTCATTAGCTTACCTAATGTTTTATTCCTCCTGCATCTGCTCTATTCCTGGCATTTCAAACTTGGGCCATTCGATGCTACCCAAACGATGACAATGGATTCCTACCTTGGCCCTGATCCAACAGTACTGGGTTGGCAGCTCTGTGTTCTCAGTCGCATCATTCCAGTGATAGCACTAACTATCTGTGCTGTCAAACCCTTTGTCATCCCAATTACCAAAGATCTATCCGCTTTTATCAGAGCCATCGGGAAAGCCAATCAAGAACTCGAAGTGATTGGCTAGCAAGTGTCCGAAGGCAATTTACAAGACTCGGCCTAATTTTTTACTCATCCTCTTGCACACGAGCTTACCATGTAGTATTATATACCCAGTTCGCACTCTCTTGATTAGAGTGCTAATTATGTAGACGAAGAGGCCGATCGCCTTCTTGTAACAGAGAAGCTTGAATATTGAAGAGTGAACAAAGGAGGAAGAGCATATGTCAGCAGTAGTTACCTCGCTTCGACCACTAGGTGATCGTGTGGTTGTAAAACCTCTGGCTCGCGAAACCATTACCAGAAGCGGTATTGTTCTGCCAGATACAGCGAAAGAGAAGCCTCAGGAAGGCGAAATATTGGCAGTGGGACCTGGAAAGATTCTGGACAATGGCAAACGTACAACCACAGAAGTAAAGGTTGGTCAGCGTATACTCTTTGCTAAGTATTCGGGTACTGAGGTTAAGATCGATGGTCAAGAGTACCTGATCCTCCGCGAGAGCGACATTTTGGGAATTATAGAGTAGTTTTTTAGTTGAAATGTTTCAAATTAGGAAAGGTAACCCTCAGGTATCAAGTGGGCAGACCAACGCATCCATCCCGCAATTCATTGCGTGTGAGGTAAGGCCCGATTTATCGTGCCCGAGGAGTTACCAAAGGAGTATCATTTATGGCAAAGCGATTACAATTTGACGAGCAGGCTCGTCTCTCCCTTAAGAGAGGATTGGATATACTTGCTGGCGCAGTTCGTGTAACGATTGGACCCAAGGGACGCAATGTAGTGCTGGATAAGAAATTCGGCGCTCCTACTATTACAAATGATGGTGTGACTATTGCCCGCGAGATTGAATTGCCTGATCCATTTGAGAATATGGGAGCACAGTTGCTCAAAGAGGCAGCTACTAAGACAAACGATGTTGCTGGTGATGGTACCACAACAGCGACTGTGCTAGCTCACGCGATTGTCAATGAGGGCTTAAAGAACCTCGCAGCAGGTGCAAATCCCATGATTCTGCGTCGTGGTTTAGAGAAAGCGTCTGAGGCTGTCATTGCAGAGATCCGTGCACAGAGCAGGCCCGTTGAGACTCGCGAACAGATAGCCCAGGTTGCTGCTATTTCCGCTGGCTCAGAGGAGATTGGTGAGCTGATTGCCGAGGTGATGGAGAAGGTCGGCAAAGATGGTGTCATCACCGTTGAAGAGGGCCGTGGCATTGCGATGGAAAAAGAGTATACCGAGGGTATGCAGTTCGATCGCGGCTTTATCTCTCCTTATATGACAACCAACCAGGAGCATACTGAGGCTGAATTAACTGATCCCTATATCCTTGTGACTGATAAAAAGATCAGTGCAATTGCTGACATTTTGCCCATTCTGGAGAAAGTCTTGCAGAGTGGCCGCAAAGAGCTGGTGATTATTGCTGATGATGTTGATGGTGAGGCCTTAGCTACTCTGGTTGTCAACCAGATGCGTGGTGCCTTCAAAGTGCTAGCTATTAAAGCTCCCGGTTTTGGAGATCGTCGTGATGCAATGCTCGAAGACATTGCTATTTTGACTGGGGCAAGTGTCATCACTGAGAAGCGTGGCCTGAAGCTGGAAAATACAACTTTGAGTGACCTTGGTCGTGCACGTACAGTAAGTGCAACTAAAGATGCGACAACAATCGTTGAAGGTGCAGGTTCTGAGAAGGAGATCAAAGCTCGCATTGCTCAGATCCGTGCTTTGATTGAGGACACCACAAGCGATTACGACCGTGAGAAGTTGCAAGAGCGCTTGGCCAAACTCGCTGGCGGTGTTGGTGTGATCAAGGTTGGTGCAGCAACAGAGGTAGAATTAAAGGAGAAGAAGCATCGTGTTGAAGATGCCCTTTCTGCTACCCGTGCTGCTATTGAAGAGGGTATTGTCCCTGGTGGTGGCTCTGCGCTGGTGACTGCTATTGCCGCACTGAATAATCTGCAACTCTCAGGTGAAGAGGCTATTGGCATCAATATCCTGCGCCGTGCCCTGGAGGAGCCACTCCGTCAGATTGCTCAGAATGCTGGTTATGATGGATCTGTTGTTGTTGCTGGAGTTGCCAATAGTCCTCGTGGCCATGGTTTTAATGCGCTGACAGGTGCATATGTTGATATGCTCCAGGCGGGAATTATCGATCCTGTCAAGGTTACACGCAGTGCTTTACAGAATGCTGTGAGTGTTGCAACAATGGTCCTCTCGACTGATAC
>CBJMBI010000156.1:0-8053 GCA_966427955.1 uncultured Ktedonobacterales bacterium | reverse complement strand
CTTTTTGATCGTCGCTAGGTATGGTTGGGATATCTCTTTCATTGTTCATGGCAACATAGATCGACTCAATAGCGTTAGAGAAGTCGCGTACTCCATCATTATTCATTGCCCTGATTTTCCCACTTAAGCTCTCCAGTCCAGGTTTTTCAATGTCGCGTCCCTCGCCAATGGCTACTCTTATCACTCTGATGTCGTGAAAGAATTCATTTGCGTCATCCCCTCTCAAAGAGTTGATTGTTTGATTGAATTCTTTCGTTTCGTCTGGGCTCATTGATTTCAGGTTGGCAATCAGTTCTCTTGCGTATTCTAATTTGTTGCTCATAAACTTCCTTTCCGAGTATTCGTTTATATATAGATGATGGCGTATTCGGAAAATATGTCAACGGGCAACAAAAAAGCACCCAAAGGTGCTTGCTTTGCATTGCCGTTATACGCAAATAACAACAATAATGTGTTTGGGTTAATGCTTGAATGGAGTCATTTGTGGAAGTCCACCTGTTCTGCCTTCCCATGTTCCACTCTTCATCGCATGTGGGCAGATACGCTCATACTGGCTCAATGAATCGTGGTCTTCAAAATCCCAGTTTCGTCCATACTTGTTGGGGGGTCTGCAAACGCCTGTATACATCCATTGACCTAGGTAAGGTGCTACTGGAACCCAGCATGCCTGGGCTGGAATCTCTTTGTAGCCCTGAGTGCAGAACACAAAGGGATCGTTGCTGCGGTAACGGATAAATTCGTAATAGCTTTGTGCGAAGGTCACACCCGATAGTGTGCTCAGTAAGCCCATCAAGAGATAGTGCTTGGTTTTTCTTGTTATGTTGCCAAAAATCATTGGTTGCTCCTCGTTCTCTCATTGTTTTGTACATGATAAGAGAAAAAAAGGAAAAATCAAATGATGAGAAGCATGAAAACAGAAAACACCTTTCGGTGCTTTCTGTTGAACGAAACATAAATAAAAATCTGATTTGGGATGATTTTATTTAGGTTTATGCCATCTGATTTGGGATTTGGATGACATCCTTATTATCAAAATTTTGTACCGAATGTCAAGCCTAATATCTATAAATTGATAGTGTCGTGTTTGGCGTGATTCAAGAGGAAAACGAAAAAACCCCAGGGTAGGGGCTTCTCGTAACAATTATAAATCTGGTTTTTTAGATTTATCGACTTGCATAGGGGCAAGTCATTGCTTATTATCCGAAAATTTTTCTGGAAGTCAACTTTGAGTGCATGCTTCATTGACTTCGGTGCATGTTCTAGTATTCTCGTTAGAGATCTGGCTATAAAAACAAAAGGAGGGGGCATGATCGAAACAATAAGAAACCTAACTCAAATACTGTTCAACGTAAGTGGAGTTTTTCTATTTTCCATATTCGGATATGTCTTGTTGGGGGATCTACTGTCATCTAAAAAAAGACGACTAAAGAAAGAGATTGGTGAGCTTGTTGAGGAAAAGCTAAAAGAGCTGAAAGAAGAGGATTCTGACAGGTTGGACGAACCTTGGAAATAAAGTGGCAGTCGTATCTATCGTTAGATGTTGCGGTACTTGAATTTGGTGCTAGATCTGGAGGATGTTTGGTATGACGTATTCTCTTTCGTCTCTAGTGTAGATTTGAAGTCCAGCTTAACGATATCTATCCCACCTCTGCTGTTTAGCTTGGTGGTTATGCTATGAAGATTAGGGAGCTTTAAGAGTTCCATAATTTTTGCCACACCTTCCTTTGTTCCTCGAGAGGCTGGGCTGTAATGGACATAAAGACCACCTTCTTGCTCTGTGGGCGAGTGGAATTTGTTCCGCATCTGTTTAACTCTGCTTAGACCCATCGTGCTTGTGTCAAGCATGGGCTCGTGAATTTCCTGGTGTTCTTCTAAAGACATAGCCTCTCTCCATTTCTCTCCGATCTTCACAAAACAGTTCGTTTCGTCAACTATCAAAATTGATAGTTGACACATTAGTTCTTTGAAGAAGAGAAGTGTTTTTATTCGAGGTGCCAATGAACAAGGTGAACAAGGCGAGAAGTCGGAAGAGGGAGGGGAGGTAGGATGGAAGGAACCCGTGCATTCAACATCCAGTCCCATAGGAGCTACGACACTTACTTCTTCCTAGAAATTGTGATCTTTACCGATCTGGACTTCTCACTGAGTTGGCTACTCAGAAATCCATTCAAGAGTGCTTGGCTTCTACTTCATGAAGAAGTATCGATGGGATAGAACGACTCAAAAAATCACCGCTTTGGTGGAGTCTGAGCAGTTCAAGAAATATCAGTATTGAGCATTGGTGTCATCAAAAAAGCACCACGTGGGGTGCTTGCTCGCTGACCGTCCTGCTGGAGGGTTACACTTTGAATTTCCTTTGTGCTTGTCCAGCGTTATCGAACTCCAAATTGATGAAATGATTGAAGTTTGTCTTTTGATCCGCAGTCCAGCAAAGAGATTGGATGTGGTCAAGTGTTTCTTTTTCTGTTTGAAGTCTGTTTGCTTGCTGCTCATTGTATTCTTGACTAAGGGTGGTTAAGTCGTTGTTATACTTGGCTATCAAGTTGTTTAGTCTTTCCACCTTTGCCAATGCTCGCTTGCCAGTCTCCCCGGCAAGTAACTTAACCTCATTCTCGTACTCAAAGATCTTCTGTTGGTACTTCTCGCATCGCAATTTTGAATCTTTGCTTTCGAAGAAGGATTGATTTGAGTTGAACATGTCTCTTACATAGTATGCCCATTTTTTGCCGCTGTGTTTCTCGTTGAAGGTTCTTGCGTATGCTGCTCTTTCAACTAGGAAATTTAGTTCGTCCTCGTTGATGGCATGCTGACCAAGGAAGCAGGTTGTCTTTGATTTTCCGTAGCAGTTGTAGATATACAAGCTATCTGGTCTTGGAAGACCGCTGTTCCATAGAATCACATCCTGCTTGGCTGATTTGATTTCAATGGGCAATCCTATTCCCTGGAATATGACTAGCAAATCGGGCCATTTTTGTGATCCGTTTGGTTTGTCGACAATGATGAGATCGAGCTGCTTATCTTTGTTCTTGTCGATGATGGGGGGGAGGTGGGTGAAGTCAAAGCAATCTGTCAAAGTTACTTTTGAGTGCTCGTAGAATATTCCCTTTTCGGTCCACTGCTCAGTGGTCACATACTCCGCACTAGCCAGATGCTGCTTCAATTTGTCTCTCACGGTTTCATCGAAGGTGTCACCTTTTGATGAGGCTCCTACATTCATAATGTCTTGCAAGCATTCGGCCAAGGCCGTGTTTAGCTGTTGCGCTGTGGTTATGGTCGCTTTTTTCCCTGCCATTTTTTCTCCTTGTTATTATTTGGCAATGAAAGTGATAGCGAACTATCACTTTCGGTTCATTGTTTTGGCTTTAGATTGATAGGTATTCTTGTACAACATCAGCCTTCCCGAAGCCTGGTATCCCGATATTCTTTCTGGATAGCTTGTCGAAATCCAAGCTCAACAACTTCCTGAGAATCTTCTTGTTCTTTGCCTTGAAGAAGATCCACTGTTGCTTCATGTCGCACTCTTCTTTTGAATATGCCTTGGTGCTGTAGTTTTGATACCCTTGTCTAGGAACAGCAAAATCCCAATCGTAATCAAAGAACTTCTTGGCTTGTTCTGTGCGGTTATACTGATACATCTCAAAGTCTGGATGATTGGTGTCGGGCTTCTGTCCAAGTCTCAAGTCGGCAAACTGAGTGGAGAAGCTATCTAATATCCAAACTTGGAAACAGCACCTTACCTTGTAGTCCTTACCCATAAACTCAAAGGCGTTTTCCTGGAGATCAAGGTCAAGAACAAGCCTTGCGTTAGGGTTGATTTTGGACTGTACAGACCACTTTCTGAATTGAACTGGAACGATGAAGCCAACGATATTTGAGTATTCCAATGATTTGTTGGTAAACTCAATGGCTAACTTTGCTTTGGTTCCGAATGGTGGATTGCCGATAAACACAAGTTGCTTTTTCTTCTGTTGTGTTGATAGCAAATCGAGCATGTCATCGTTTAGAAAGTCGTTTTGCTCAATGATGAATTGACTTTCTTTGGTTGGGGCGATATCGAACCCCAACTTCATTTCTTCAATTGCGTTGAGAAATACACCAGAACCAGCCGATGGTTCAATGAAAAGCAAATCGCTAGTGCTTTTTCCTGCTCTAATTATAAAGTCCTTCATAGCGGCATAGCATTGGTCAGCCACGGACTGTTTAGTGTAGTATTTGTCTAGCTTTTCGTTGGCTTTGGAAAAGACCTCTTTCTCTGCTACTGAGATGGAAGCCTTCTTTGTTGCTAAAACGTTGTGGTCAACATAGTTGTTGAAGTAACTATATTGCTCGTGAAAGGATAGAGCTCGTATATTTTCTAAGCTCAATCCTATGGCGCTAATGTCTCCTTGTTGGGATGCCATTGTTATTCTCCTTGTTATTTTTATTCTGTTTCTTCTTTTTCTTATACGGATTTTTATGCGTATATATCTATTTTAATTCCTTATTTGGATAAGACAATAGCAAGCAATCAAAGAAACAAAACAATACTTCTTATACAAAAAATTCGGAAAAAATCAATAGATCCTCTTGACTTTATTTGAATGCAATGTTCAATGTATTCAAATAAACAAAGGCTGCGCCAGATGCAGCCAATCAATGAGGTGGAAAATGAGTGAGAGACATCCAGAGGTGCTTACCGTTGAGGTGAGCAAGAAATTGAAGGACGATTTAAGGCAGAGGGCAGATGCAGATGGTGTTAGCGTTTCTGACCTGGTGAGGAAGATATTGAAGGGGTACTTCGAGCGACAGAGAAATAAAAAAAGCTCCTGAAAAGGAGCTTTGGGATGACGTCTGAAAGACTCAGGTTGTGAACTTGTAGATCTCAGTGAAACTGTTCTGCTTGTTGTTCCGCCAGTTGTGGACGGCACACGGCAAGATATTTTGGCTCAGCAGCTCTTCGCGGTAGCGGCTAAGTTCAATTGCCTCTCCAGTAAACTTCTCCACTCCAAGGTATCGAAATACGCTGCCTTCGGCTTGCTCGATCTCCTCGATACTCACCACCTCAGGCTTGAGCTGTGTGTCTTCAAAGGCGAGATTGTTGGTGAGGACTGCGGCAATGTGTGCCACTTCCTCTGGCTGAACTCCATCCAAGAAGAAGGGTTGCTGCTTCGTGCCAATCTGGCAGTTCACCTTAAACATGGGTGACTCCAAAGCAAACCTCCAAGATTCATGAGGTCATGTGCTTGGTCCTCTGTGCCTTCCTTTGGCTTCTTCCCGAACATGAAGATTTCTTCCTAGTGTGTGGTGGTGAGGTATTGATTTAATTGATATGCCCGCTATATTTCATAGATAACTATAAAAATGGAGAGTCTATGGAAGACGGCAGCAAAGTGGTGGAATTGAATCAAAAGAAAGAAGTTAATCCAGAATTCGTCTTGGCTGATTTAGGGTACACACAAGAGCAGATATCCAAGATCAGAAATATGGTGAAAACCGAAAGAGAAAGAATTTTGGCAGACAACGGAAACGAGTATCGCAGTGTCGCACCTCGTAGGCAATAAAAAAAGCCCACCGAAGTGGGCTTGATACTCTGGCAACTGTTCCCGTGGGAACTTAGGCAGCAGCCGGTGCTGCTTCCTTTTGGGCGAACGGGTTGGCCGGGGCCGGGTCCTTCGGATTGGCGATTGCATGGAGCAGTGCCTTAAGCTCTGCCTTGCCTTGTTCAGTCTTGAAGTACTCAACACCTTCGGGCGTGAAGAAGGGCTTGAGGCTCTTCTCATCCTTGCCATGCTCTTCCAGCTTGGCTGAAATCGTCTGGTAAGGAGCCTTCAGAGTGGCAGTCGCCTGTTCATAGATACGGCCCTTGTGGTATTCAACACCACGCGGAACACCAGGAATCTTGATCATGATGGGGTTGGCATCGCTGGGGCGGGCAGTACGAGCAGCACGCGGCTTGGAGCTTTCAGCCTTACCCTTGGTTGCCTTCGGAACAGTCACGCCAAGCTGTTCAGCCGAGAAGTGATGGATCGCTTGGAGGTTCACCATCAGGTTCAGAGCTGACTCAACCGTGAAGTCAGCGGGGGTGAAAAGCTCCAGTGCCGACACCTTCAGTTCCGCCACTTGCTTCTTCAGACCTTCAATCTTGCTATCACGCTCAGCGAAGATCTTGCTGTTCTCTTGCAGGAGGTTCAGATACTCCTTCTGTTCTTCAGGGGTGAGGGAGTAGCGATTTGCATCCAGCTCTGCAAAACGGTCAGCTTTTGCTTGCGTGAGGAAGATGTTGCTCATGTATGAAGCTCCAATGTGTGGTTCAGAGAGTCAGAGGCTTACTTACCTCAAGACCCAAGCAAGTTGAGGATTGGTGGTATCAACAACTCACTCATTCCTATGTGTTTGTTGATGGAGGGTACTCTATGATGGAGTCATAGAAGAGTCAACATAGTTGGCCCTCCTTGAACAAATTTTTTTACAACAGGATGAGGAGGAAGGGTTGGAGGGGGAGCTGACCACCCGAGAGGAAGTTCATCTTCCTACATCTTTGACGGTCAGCCTTGGTAGTGGAAGACTAGTTGCGATCCCCATAGTAGGCATTGGTCATGCCTAGGCTGCTGTGCCCAGCTAACCGCATAATTTCTTGTTCATTCAAAGTTTCACCACGGCGCAATTTGGCAAAGATTTCCGCCATGTTATCAGGCATCTTTTCCTTTTCTTGCTCTACCGTTTGAGGCGAGACTCCCATTTCCTTGGCGATTTGGAAGGTGTTAAATTGCCGTTGACGAATGAGCTTGGTTAGAGCAGTTCGGCGTGTGTCGTGAAAGTGTGGGCGAGTAGTGGCATCGTTGTACATGCCCAATGCATGCAACGCATCAACCCAATATTGACGGAAATTCCATGCAGTGAGGGTAAATACCTGTCCCTTGGCTAAACGCCCATTTTTAAGCCAATTTCGCAGATCTTCATCATCAGGCACAAGGATAGATCGTGGTTTGCCATTCTTTGTCTTTGGAATGAAGATTGACCAATTCTGGAAATCCACATTTTCCCATTGAATTCCCAACACCTCACTCTTACGAGCCCCAGACTCCAAGCAGGTAACAAACAGGTAGTATGGTTCTTGATTGGTTTTGAGCTTCAGCCATTCTGCAATCTTGACTGCTTCGTCTTCTGAGAGAACACGTTTACGACCAAGATAAGCCTTGGGCTTCTCGTCCTTTGGAAGCATTTTGACAGGATTCATAATCCCATCAGGAAATTTGTCTGGGTAAAGTTTGTAGACTTTATCGAAAGCTGAGCTAATGGTGGAAATTTCACGAAGCAGTGTATTGTCTTTGATACCTTGCTTGCGGCGAGACTCCATGTATGCCATGAGCAACCAGAAGTCCACTGTATCAATCTTGAAGTCACCAAAAGGAATGTGATCGGCAGCATACTCACGTTTGAGCATGGACTTCACAATCCAGTTGCCATAACGATACTTGTTGAACTTGGCTCCCAAATCCTTCATGTAAATTGGAACAGAAGGGATAGCTGAGAGGCAACGATTTTGGTTACTCTTGAGGGCTAGGGGGGATTGCTTGGTCGCATACTGGTTGAAGTAGTCTTTCAACAAAGTACGGATTTCAGGCATTTCAGCCTGATACTTCAGGTCAAGCATCTTGTCGACAGGAATGCCTGATCGGATACGCTTGGTCTCACGGTCATCAAAGGAGCGAGCTTCCTCCTCATTCTCAAAGAGCTTGTTGACCGTTTCGCCATTGAGACGGATCTGGACACGCCAGCGGGTAGCCGTGACCTTGCGACCTGTTTCTTTGTTCAGAACTTTGTACTTGATCGGATAGACAGACATTGAATCCAGCCCTCAAAAGGTGCCCCAGAACCCTGCTCGTAGCTTACCATCTTGCACAATGGTTTTTGCTGGTGCAAAAAATTGTGCAAGAGAATGGGGAGTTGTGCAAAAATATCGTCATCGAGTTGGTTCAGAGCCTTGCCAGACAACGAGTGCATTGCATTGTACGAGCCTTCAACAAGTCGCAGCAGGATGCTTTGTTGCCTTACGCCGAATCGGGCCTCGTGA
>CBJMBI010000155.1:0-8055 GCA_966427955.1 uncultured Ktedonobacterales bacterium | reverse complement strand
TGCTCACCGTGGCTGAGTTGGAGCAACTGCTAGTGCAATGGAACGCGACCCAGGCCGCTTCTTCCTCTGATCCGTGTGTCCATGAACTCTTTGAGCAGCAGGTCGAACGGACCCCTGATGCCATCGCAGTAGTCTTTGAGGAAGAGCAAGTGACCTATCAGACGTTGAACCAAAGGGCCAATCAACTTGCTCATCACTTGCAACGTCTGAGTGTTTGTCCTGAGGTGACGGTTGGAGTCTGCCTGGAGAAATCTTTGCAGATGGTGGTGGCTGTACTCGGCATTCTCAAGGCGGGAGGAGCGGTTGTGCCTGTAGATCCGGCCTATCCGCAAGAGCGCCTCGCATTCCTGTTCACTGATGCACATCTCTCTGTAGTGCTGACAGAGCATGGCTTGCTTCCCTCTCTGCCCCAACAGCAGGCGAAAATCGTCTGTCTGGATCGGAATTGGGAACTGATTGCGCAAGAGCCTACGACCAAACTGGAGAGTGAGGTGAACGCAGAGAATCTGCTCTATGTGATCTATACTTCCGGCTCAACGGGCAGACCCAAAGGGGTTAGTCTGCCTCATCGTGTGCTGGTCAATCTGCTAGCTTGGCATGACTCGCAGCTGTGTCGACAAGCCCGCACCTTGCAATTTGCTTCTCTGAGCTTTGACGCCAGCTTTCATGAACTGTTTGCAGCTTGGTACTCGGGTGGAACGCTATGCATGGTCACAGAGTCCATGCGGCCAGATGTGGTGAGTCTGGCTAACTTTCTTTGCGAGCAGGCCATTGAGAAGGCGATCCTGCCTGTCGTGATGCTCCACCAATTGGCACAAGAGTATAACCATCGAAAGTCTTGGCCCATCAGTTTGCATGAGATAATGGCGACCGGAGAAGCCTTGCAGATTCCCCAGTCCGTGGTGGAACTGTTTGAGGGGCTGGAACAGGGGACCTTGCATAATCACTATGGTCCATCAGAGAGCCATGTGGTGACCGCCTACACTTTAACAGGTTCGTCGTCCTCTTGGCCGACATATCCCCCCATAGGGCGACCAATCGCTAATACCGAGATCTATGTGTTGGATGACCATTTCAAGCCAGTCCCAATTGGAGTGGTAGGTGAGCTGTATATTGGAGGTCTGAGTCTGGCAAGGGGATATGTGGGACGTCCAGAACTGACCGCTGAACGCTTTCTTCCCCATCCGTTCAGCCAGCAAGTAGGAGCAAGACTCTATAAAACAGGCGATATGGCTCGATACCGGGAAAATGGGGCTCTTGAGTACCTCGGCCGCATCGACCATCAGGTCAAACTGCGAGGTTATCGGATTGAGCTGGGAGAGATCGAGGCCGTGCTGTGCTCCCATCCAGGGGTACAGGAGGGGGTGACACTCGCACGAGAGGATGTGCCAGGGGAGAAACAGTTGGTGGCCTATGTGGTTGGTTCGCAGGACCTCACGGAAGCTCAGCTCCGGAGCTTTCTGCAAGAGAAGCTGCCTACCTACATGATCCCGAGCCAGTTCTTGCTAGTGGATGCGATGCCGCTGACGCCCAACGGCAAGCTGGATCGCAAGGCCTTGCCTGCTCCCCAGCCGTGGCACCGCGAGGTAGATGAAGGACAGCAGGGAGCTAGGACACCAATCGAAGAGGTGCTGGTGGGGCTTTGGAGCAAGGTGCTGGGCTACCCGCAGGTAGGGACCCATGACCGTTTCTTTGAATTGGGAGGGCACTCCTTGCTGGCCACACAACTGCTTGCACGAGTCAGGGCTGTGCTTGGAGTCGAGCTGCCAGTGCGAGCCGTCTTTGAGGCTCCAACGGTGGCAGAGTTCGCCCTCCGGGTCGAGCAAGCCTTGCGTAAAGGCGAAGGAATCCAGATGCCACCGCTTGTGGCAAGGGCACGCCCAGAGGTCCTGCCACTCTCGTTTGCACAACAACGTCTCTGGTTCTTGGACCAATTCGAGCCGGACAGTCCCACATACCTCGTTCCTAGTGCCGTCAGGATCGATGGTAACATCGATGTGCCTGCCTTGCAGGGTAGCCTGCAAGAACTGATCAGCAGGCATGAAAGCTTGCGGACTACCTTTGAGGAGCGAACTGGTCAGCCGCCTGTACAGATCATCCATCCAGCAGGCCCTTATAGCTTGCCAGTGATTGATCTGCAAGGACTGGCAGAGGAAGTGCGCGAACAGCAAGCACGATGGCTAGCCAGTCAGGAGAGGCAGCATCCCTGTGACCTGACAACAGGGCTGTTGCTGCGCACGTCTCTGCTGCGACTGGGGAGCCAAGAGCATGTGTTGTTGCTAACGTTGCATCATATCATCACTGATGGCTGGTCCAATGGGATACTAGTATGTGAACTAACCACCCTCTATCAGGCTAAGCTCAGAGGGCAGCCTTCTCCATTGGCTCCCTTACCCATCCAGTATGCTGACTATGCCCTCTGGCAGCGAGAATGGCTCCAGGGAGAGGTGCTCCAAGCTCAATTGACCTACTGGCGCAGCCAGCTGGCTGGGATAGCTCCACTGGAGTTGCTGACGGATCATCCCCGTCCACCAGTGCAGACGTACCGGGGAGCCAGCCAGGAGTTGCAGTTGTCCCCTGTCTTGTCAGAACAACTGGTAGGCTTGAGTGAGCAGCAGAATGTAACCCTGTTCATGTTGCTGCTGGCTACCTTTCAGGTCTTGCTGGCTCGTTACACGGGACAGAGGGATATCAGTGTGGGCACCCCGATTGCCAATCGTCGCCATGCCGAGATTGAGGGAGTGATTGGCCTGTTTGTTAATACGCTGGTCCTGCGCACTGATCTTACGGGTGATCCAACCTTCGAGCAGATGCTACAACGGGTACGCGAAGTGTGTCTGGGAGCCTATGCCCACCAGGATGTTCCCTTTGAGAAAGTCGTCGAGGAGCTGGTTCCCGAACGTGATTTGAGCCGTTCGCCGCTTTTCCAGGTCATGCTGGTGTTCCAGAATGCTCCGCAAGCGCGAGCCGACTTAGCAGGAGTTCGTGTTGAGCCATGGAATGTGGAGACCATCACCAGCAAGTTTGACCTGACTCTCTCAATCACTCAAACAGACCAAGGACTTTCATGTGCGTTGGAGTACAACCGTGATCTGTTCGAGCCAGAAACAATCATCCGCATGCTCAGTCACTGGCAGACAGTGTTGGCAGGGGTAGTACATAACCCCCAGGTTCGCCTCTCAGCGGTCCCTTTGCTCACAGAAGCTGAACGAGTACTCATGCTGGAGAAATGGAATGCAACACAGAGGGAATATCCGCAGGAGCTGTGTGTGCATGAGCTTTTTGAGCAGCAGGTCGAGCGGACGCCTGATGCGGTGGCGCTGGTCTATGAGGAGCAGCAGCTCACCTATGGACAGCTCAATAGACGGGCGAACCAATTGGCCCATCACCTTCAAATGCTTGGTGTGGGTCCTGAGATGGTGGTGGGCATCTGCCTGGAACGATCTCTCGAAATGGTGATTGGCCTGTTGGGCGTGCTCAAAGCGGGGGGAGCCTATGTGCCGCTTGATCCAGCCTATCCGCAGGATCGCTTAAGCTATCTGCTTGAGGACTGCCAGCTAGCTGTCGTACTGACCCAGGAGCATTTACGATCTCGGTTGCCTCTCATGGATGCTTTGAGCCTGGATACCCAGTGGGAAGAACGGGTGAGTGGGGCATCTCCCAGTAATCCAAGAAAGAGAACTTCTGTTGACAACCTTGCCTATGTGATCTACACATCTGGCTCCACAGGGCAACCCAAAGGAGTCATGAATATCCACTCTGGTCTGAGGAATCGTCTTCTTTGGATGCAGCAAGCCTATCAGCTGACAGCTCGGGACTGCGTGCTCCATAAAACCCCCTTCAGCTTTGATGTCTCTGTTTGGGAGTTCTTCTGGCCTTTGTTTACTGGGGCCAGGTTGATTCTTGCCATCCCTGGAGGACACCAAGACCCAGCCTACATCCGATCGTTGATCGCCGAGCAACAGATCACGACACTTCACTTTGTTCCAGCAATGTTACAGGTCTTCTTGCAGGAAAGCGGATTAGAACAGTGCACAAGTCTGCGACATGTGTTCAGTAGCGGCGAAGCACTGACGCCTGAACTCCAGGCACGTTTTTTCCATCGTTTTCCCAGCAAGGTTGGCCTGCATAACCTGTATGGGCCAACAGAAGCTGCCATCGATGTAACGTTCTGGGAGTGTCAACCAGAAATGTCATCCTGGGTGATCCCAATAGGTCGCCCAATCGCCAATACCCAAATCTATATCTTGGATAGAGGAGCAAGACCAGTCCCAACAGGAGTGGTGGGAGAAGTCTACATAGGGGGAGCAGGGCTAGCACGTGGCTATATTGGACGACCGGACCTCACCGCTGAGAAATTTTTGGCCAATCCTTTTAGTCTAGAAGAGAACCAGCGCTTGTATAAAACCGGAGATCTGGCTCGCTATCGCAGTGATGGGGCGATTGAATATCTAGGACGTCTCGATCATCAGGTGAAGCTGCGAGGCTATCGGATTGAACTAGGAGAGATTGAGGCTGCTTTGAGGAAACAGCAGGGCATCCGTGAGGCTGTGGTAGTGGTGCGAGAGGATCGACCAGGGGAAAAGTGTCTAGTTGCCTATGTCGTGGGAGCAGAGAGCATGCGACCAACAGAGGTGCGTACCGCCTTACGAGGTCATCTACCAGAGTATATGGTGCCAGCATTTGTTGTGCAGATAGATGCCCTTCCCCTCACGACAAACGGCAAAGTCGACCGACGCGCATTGCCAGCTCCTGAGGAGGTCTGGGAGAGAAAACCAGAAGCGTTGCAAGAGGCCAAAACACCCATCGAGGAACTACTGATTGCGTTGTGGAGTGAGGTACTTAGTTGTACCCAAGTGGGGATCCACGACAGCTTTTTTGAACTAGGAGGACACTCTCTGCTCGCAACACAGCTTATTGCACGGGTGAGAGAAATGCTGGAAGTAGAGATATCGTTACGAGCTGTGTTTGAAGCACCAACGGTTGCAAGGTTTGCACTGCATGTAGAGCAGGAACTACGGAAAAGCAAAGGTCTGCTGATCCCACCGTTAGTGGCCAGGACCCGCTCCAAGGAAATCCCACTCTCCTTTGCACAGCAACGCTTGTGGTTTCTGGATCAGTTGGAGCCTGGAAGTACAGCATACCTTCTTCCAAATGTATTGCATTTTCTGGGAAGCCTGAACACCAGAGCTTTTGAAAGAAGTTTGGAGGAACTACTGCACCGACATGAAATCCTACGCACAACATTTGTGGCGCATGCAGGTCAACCAGTTCAGATTATTCACCCAGCAAAGCGTTATTGCTTGCCTGTTATAGACCTACAAGGGGTCAGAGAGCATGAGAAGACTCGTCTTGTAGAACAGTTGGCCGAACAGGAGGTACGACGTCCTTGTGATCTGGCAGAGGGACCGTTATTACGAGTATATATGTTCCGATTGCAGCTGCAAGATCATAGAGTATTCATAACATTACATCATATTATCACAGACGGATGGTCTAATGGAGTGCTCGTGCGTGAGCTAAGCACGCTCTATCAAGCCTTTATAATGGAACAATGCTCACCGCTAGAACCGTTGCCGCTTCAGTATGCAGATTATACACTCTGGCAGCAACAGTGGCTACAAGGAGAGATACTGACTTCTCTTCTCAATTACTGGACAAAGCAACTCAGAGGAGCTAGTCCGCTGAAACTTCCAACGGATCGACCGAGAACGGCAAGGGTTAGTAACCATGGAGCTATCCATACTTTCAAGCTACCTTCTTCACTCTACCAGTCCCTTGTGGCCCTTAGTCACCAGGAAAACGTGACATTGTTTATGACATTGCTAGCTGCCTTCCAGATTTTATTACATCGCTACACTGGAATGCAGGATATTGTTGTTGGAACAGATGTTGCGAATCGTACATCCACTGAAACAGAGAAGATAATCGGCTTTTTTGTCAACCTGCTCGTGTTACGAGTACAATTGAGCGATCAAGAAACCTTCCGCGAATTGCTCAAGAGTGTGCGTACAACAGTACTAAATGCTTATGCACACCAGGATCTTCCCTTTGAGAAACTGATTGACTCACTTCAATTAGAAAGAAATGGGAAGCAAGTGCCACTTGTAAATGTATTATTTGTGTTGCAGAATATGACACAACAAGCGTTTGAGTTGCCAGGACTGACAGTAAGTTCAATAGGTACCCAGGCCCACACTGCGAAATTTGATATTGCGATGTTTCTAACGGAGGAAGCGCAGGAATTGATAGGTTACGTGAATTACCGTACAGACCTTTTTCAGCCTGACAGCATCGCACGTCTGGTTCATCATTTTAAAGTGTTGTTACAGAGTATTGTAACTTCACCGGATGTAATTATAAGTATGCTGGAAATGATTACAGAAGAGGAAAAACAGCACGAATCAGTTTTGGATTCAAAAAGGCATGAAAAACACGTTAAAAAATTAAAAAGCGCAAAGCGCATAAAATTACCGTTGTCTCCTGAGGACTGATTATTACAAGTACCATCAGAACCTCAACTCTCACATTTGAGTAGATAGAGACTCTGTGTCTGAGACAAGCAGGAGAGATATTGGGGATAAGATGGGGACAAGATGGGGACACAATGGGGTTCTAATCCATGTGAACGCTGAGTATACTTTTTCTGTCAAAGGAACAGGTCTGCATCTCAATATCTTCTCTATCAGCAGTGAGTCGTGTCAGTTTCGTACTTTGAGAGTATCTGTAGGCTAGAATGTAAAAAAGGGGTAGCATGCATATGCAAACGGTAGGCTTACAAGGATCTCCTCTTTCCTTTCAGCAAGCTCGTTTCTGGTCATGGCAGAAGAACAGTGCGGTATCTCGGACGCTGTGCGCTGTCCAGATCCAAGGGGCATTGGAGAGAGAGAGATTCAAGAGAGCAGTAGGGTGTGTCATTGAGCGACATGAGATCCTGCGCACCGTCTTTGCCCCATTGCCAGGGATGGATGTTCCGATACAGGTCATCGGAGGTACCGATCTCTGGTCATGGTCTGAGATTAATCTCGAACGTCTTGAAATGCCTCATCGATTGAGCGCGATAGATGATCTCTTTCTTCATCTCAGGCCATTGGCTCTTCAGACGGATGGTGACCAGATCGCTTTCAATCTTGAGTCTGGCCCTCTTTTCTCTCTCTGGCTTTTTCGTTACGCTCGCGAAAGGCATATCATGCTCGTGAGTCTGCCTACTTTGTGTGCGGATAGCTCCAGCATGAAGCTATTTATTGATGAGTTAGTAAGCACCTACGCACAACAAGCCCTGCCAGAGGAAGTTCTGCAATACGCTGATGTCTCTGCCTGGCAGCAAGATATGCTCCAAGAAGAAGATGCCAAGCTTGAACGAGAGTACTGGCGCAAGATCGATCTGTCATCGATCAACGCTCTGCATCTCCCTTTTGAACAGGAACAATCCCACAGAGGGAACAAAGGCAGTGGTGTCTTTGTTCCCTCTGTAGTAGAGATCCCTCTCCCTGATGAGCTGGTCCAGCAGATCGAGAGACAGGTTCAGCATTATCGTAGCGCCATCTCTTCATGGATGCTTGCTTGCTGGCAAGTTCTTCTCTGGCGTCTGAGTCATGAACCAACAAGTGTCATGGGAGTCGCCTGCGATGGGCGAAGCTATACTGAACTGACGAATGCGATGGGGCTCTATCAGCGCTTTGTTCCAATCCGTGCCGATTTTGTACGTGATCGTCCCTTTGAGGTCGTTCTTGCGTCAGCTCATGGCTCTCTCCAAGAAGCGAGGAAGCGACAACTATATTTCTGCTGGGAGGATGTCTATCCCCCCATGAGTGAGGATGCGGCACCGCCGTTTTTCCCATTAAGTTTTGAGTACGAGAGTTGGCCAGAAACGTTTGATGCTGGTGAGGCAACATTCTCTCTCCTGAAGCGTTGGAACTGTATTGAACCTTTTTTGCTTAAATTAAATGTTCTACAGGTAGGAGAACGGCTATCCCTGGAATTGCATTATGATCCACAATGGATTTCCCTCAAACAGGCCTCCTCTTTGGCAAACCTCTTCCATGCTCTGCTGCT
>CBJMBI010000154.1:0-8104 GCA_966427955.1 uncultured Ktedonobacterales bacterium | reverse complement strand
ACCTGTAACAAAATACTCCGATAGGAACACTATCTTGTAGAAAGCAGAGCAAAAGGAGCTAATCCGTTAAGGAAAGAAACATGGGTGTTAACAATCACATCAAAAAGTACAAGAGCTAAACAACCAAGTCCTTTATGGGCAAAGTTGCGATTACGTCTTGTTATTGAGCGGGCAAACCATCTCAAGCTTTAGCACAAAAGAGTAGCCTCTAGAGCTTGTCTATTAGGTAATAATGTTCTAAAATGGAAACAATGTGGCTGAGAGCTACAAGCCAATCATTAGAGAAAGGGTCTACTACTCGTGACACAAAATACAACGGCTTATCCAATTCGGGTAGGTGTCCAACTTCATCCTCAGCATACATCCTATCAAAGTTTTGCTGATGCTGTGCGGCGTGTCGAAGATATCGGCGTTGATACGATATGGGACTGGGATCACTTTTTTCCTCTTTATGGAGATCCTCAGGGCAGTCACTTTGAGGGATGGACCTTACTGACTGCTATGGCAACGCTGACAAGCCGAGCAAGAATTGGCTGTCTAGTGACATGCAATTCCTATCGGAATCCTGCTTTACTTGCTAATATGGCAAAGACAGTTGATCATATCAGTAATGGTCGCTTGATTCTAGGTATGGGGGCAGGCTGGTCTGAGCGTGACTATCAAGAGTATGGCTATGAGTTTGGAACTGCAGGAAGCCGTTTAGCTGCTTTGGAGGAAGCTCTACCTATTATTCGTCACCGTTGGGAGGTCGATGTACCCAAGCCTCTTCAGCCACGTATCCCGATTCTCGTTGGTGGAAATGGTGAGAAGAAAACCCTCCGTATTACTGCCAAGTATGCTGATATGTGGCATGGTATTGGGAATAGCTCAACTCTTGCTCACAAAATAGCAGTCCTTGATGGGTGGTGCAAAGAGGTTGGGCGTGATCCCCGTGAGATCGAGCGGTCAGCGGCTACAATGGAGGCTGATAGCGATGGGGATCGCGATGCCTGTCTCAAAGTAGGGGTGACCCATCTCATCTTGGTATTGAGCACACCATGGAATTTTGATGCAGTCAAGAACTTGGTGCGCTGGCGGGATAGTCGGCGCTAAGCAAATGTCTTCGGCCCTTACAGATATATAGTCCATGAGAGTCTCTCCTTGGTTTTTGAGCTGTTTTTGATTTCCTCATTGTACCAAGCTGAGGCTTTTTCTCTCTTCTCAGGAACTTTCAAATCACCCTGCTCCAGGAGAACACCTGTAACAAAATGCTCCGATAGGAACACTATCTTGTAGAAAGCAGAACAGAAGGAGCTAATCCGTTAAGGAAAGAAACATGGGTGTTAAGAATCACATCAGAAAGTACAAGAGCTAAGCAGCCACGTCCTTTATGGCAAAATCGCGACTATATTTTATTATTGAGTGGGCAAACCATCTCAAGCTTTGGCACACAGGCCTCACAACTTGCCTTTCCATTGCTCATTCTCACTTTGACTCACTCGCCGATTTATGCGGGTCTTATCGGGGCTATCCGTCTCATCCCCTATGTTGTTCTGGGTTTACTTGCCGGAGCATGGGTCGACCGTGTGGACCGCAAGCGCCTCATGATTAGCTGTGACATCATTCGGGCATTAGTCTTAGGAAGTATTCCGCTTCTGTCTCTCTTTGGGATGCTTACCCCCATCCAGTTATATGTAGCCGCATTGGTTGAAGGCTCTCTCTATGTATTTTTTAATATAGCTGAGACATCCTGTTTGCCCAATGTTGTGCCCAAAGAACAGCTCACTACTGCACTGGCACAAGATCGAGTTGCTAATGGAGCAGCTAGTCTGCTTGGCCCTTCACTGGGAGGGACGCTCTATAGCTTCCATCAGTTGTTTCCCTTTTTAGTAGATGCTATCTCATATACCATCTCTGTAATCTCTTTGCTCTTTGTTCGTACGTCATTTCAGAGAGAGAAGCGCATAGTTGCACAGCGAAAAATCTCAACAGAAATTGCCGAGGGGCTATATTGGCTATGGAGGCAGCCTCTTATACGCTTCATTACTTTTAGCGGTGTCGTCGTCAACTTCTTGTATGCGGGAAATACTCTCCTTGTCATCACGTTGTTACAACGACAGAAAGCTTCATCGGTAGTTATCGGTCTCATTCTGGCAGTGGGAAGTGTCGGACAAATTGCAGGTTCATTGCTTGGCCCCATTATTCAAAAGCGTTTCAGCTATAGGCATATCGCCATAGGACTTGCCTGGGGATTTTTCGTGTCCTGGTCTCTTTACTTATTTGCCTTTACTCCGCTCCTGATAGGGATCATTACAGCATTACTCTATTTAAATCTTCCAATTCAGATTGTTGCTGTCTCCACTATTTGCGCAATGCTCATACCAGATGAAATGCGAGGGCGGGTCACTAGTGTTATCCAAACCATTGCTTGGTGCGCAATGCCGTTAAGTAATCTAGCGAACGGCGCTCTGTTGCAACTCGTAGGACCAATGGAAACTATTCTGTTATTTTCTGGTGGTTTCCTGATTATGGCAGTAGTAATAAGTATGAATCCCCATATACGTAATGCTCCTTCCTGGGCAGAACTCCAGAGACATCACGATCTTGCCAAAGAGGCTCACAAGGTCCACTCACAGGAAGAAACAAGAGCTATATCGCATCAAGGCAGCGTCCGCATTATTGAGGAGCAGTTGAAAGCTAAGGACTTGGATTTCTCCGGTGCCAAGAGTTCCAATCTTCTCTCTAAGCCCTCTCTGCAGCAGGCCATAGATGAGCAAGTCAAGCTCTTGTCGCAACGCAATCTTGAAATTTATGGAAAGCAAAAGAAATCTGAGCATCATAAGACGGTACAAATCCTCAATAGATTGGCTATGCTCTATCGCAAGCAGGGCAAGTATAAACAAGCTGAACCTTTGTTACAGCGTGCTCTGGCAATCTGCGAGCAACACTTGGGATCTGAGCACCCTGAGACCGCCCAAAATCTTAACAGTTTAGCTGTACTCTATTACGAGCTAGGTAAATATAAACAAGTCAAACCACTGTTACAGCATGCCCTTAATATTCGTGAGCAGCAGTTAGGACCTGAGCATCCTGAGACTGCCCAAAGTCTCAACAGCTTAGCTCTGCTCTATTGCAAGCGGAGTAAGTATAAACAAGCTAGACAGTTATTAAAGCGTGCCTTAGTGATCCGTAAGCAGCATTTGGGAGCTGAGCATCCTGACACCGCACAAAGTTTCAGCGGCTTAGCTCAGCTCTATTACGAGCTAGGTAAATATAAACAAGCCGAACAATTGTTACGGCGCTCTCTAGCAATCTGTGAGCAGCAGTTAGGAGCTGAGCATCCTGAGACTGCCCAAAGTCTCAACGGCTTAGCTCAGCTCTATTACGAGCAGGGGAAATACAAACAGGCCAAACTATTATCGCAACGAGCCCTTGCCATTCAAGAGCAGCATTTGGAATCTGATCATCCTCAAATTGCACAAAGCCTTAACACTCTAGCGGTACTCTATTACGAGCAAGGTGAATATAAACAAGCTAAACCATTGTTACAACGAGCCCTGGCTATTCGTAAACACCAGCTAGGATCTAAGCACCCTGAAACCGCTCAAAGTTTCGATAGCTTAGCCATGCTCTATTGTAAGCAGGGCAAGTATGAGCAAGCCGAACCGCTGTTGCAACGAGCCCTTGCCATCCGAGAGCAACATTTGGGGCCTGAGCATCCTGAGACTGCCCAAAGTCTCAACAGCTTAGCCCTACTCTATTACGAGCAGGGGAAATATAAACAAGCCGAGTCGTTATTGCGGCGGGCCTTTGCTATTCGCAAACAGCAGTTGGGACCTGAGCATCCTAAAACTGTACAGAGTCTTAACCTTCTGCTAAAAGACCTCTCTGAGCTACGCAGTCAGCAGAACCAGACCGTTCCGTTGCGTCGGGCTATTTCCAGTGAACTGCTAGAGGAGTCTGGGCATCTTGACACTGAGCCGCTAGAAGACACCGCTCAGATGCACAGCCACAACAACCCTGCCGTGCCATTATACCAGAGAAATCTCAATACCAGTGCGTTCCAGTTTAAACCAAAAGATTCCTCTAGGGCCATCGGCTTTGACAAAGTGCAAGGTCTCAACAATCTAGCCATTCTCTATTCTGAGCGGGGGAAGAATGACCTCGCGGAGCCGTTCTTGCAACATGCCCTCAGCATTAGTGAGCAGCAGTTGGGACTCGAGCATCCTGACACACTACAGAGTCTCAACAACTTAGCTGCGCTCTACTACAAGCAGGGCAAGTATGAACAAGCCGAACCATTGTACCAACGGGCCCTCAGCATTAGCGAGCGGCACTTAGGACCTGAGCACCCTGACACAGCAAAAAATCTGAATAATCTGGCTGTACTCTATCGCAAGCAAGGCAAGTATAAACGAGCTGAGCCATTGTATCAGCGTGCTCTAACTATAAATGAGCAGCAGTTGGGGCCTGAACACCCTGAGACAGTACAAATTCTCAACAATTTGGCTATACTCTATCGCAAGCAAGGCAAGTATGAACAAGCCAAGCCGTTGTACCAGCGTGCTCTTCGCATTAGCGAACGGCAGTTGGGATCTCAACATCCTCAAACAGAAAAACTACGGCAAAACTATTTCTTCCTGTTGCGAACAATGGGATACGAGGATCAGGCTAGACAAGCAGAATTGGTGAAAAGATCATGAATTAGCTACTCATTTTGCTCAAAACGGGCATGCTCACCGTTAGTCTTGACATACGTATATGCGTTATGCAATACTAAAAAAATGGGGAGTATGCAACGATAAAGATATTACTAGAAAGGACTTTCCAAGTCATGAGTGAAAAGGAATTTTACATTCTTGGACTCTGTGGCAGTTTACGTCGCAATTCTTACAATATGAGCTTATTAAAAGCTGTAAGTGAGTTGCTTCCACAAAAGGTGTATATGGAGATTTTTAGTGAGTTGGAAGAAATACCTCTTTACAACGAAGATCTTCATGTATCTGAGGAACCTGAACCAGTACGCCGACTCAAGGAGGCATTGAGCAAGTGCAATGCCTTGCTCATAGCTACCCCGGAATATAATGCGTGTATTCCCGCTGCTCTCAAGAATGCCATCGAATGGGCTGGAGCAGTCCATCACGAAAATCCCTTGAAAGGCAAAGCGGTTGGGATAATGGGGGCTACTCCAGGGCCCTATGGGACCGTACGGGCTCAACTCGCCTTGCGTCAGATTCTCTACTCTACCCAATCACTGGTCATGCTTAAACCAGAGCTGTTCGTTTCAAATGTCTCCATGTGTTTCGATGAGCAACGCCATCTCGTTAACAAGGCTGTCCGTGACCAGCTTCACAACTTTATCCTATCGTTGCTTCTCTGGTCCAGAAAAGCAGCTTTACTGGCAAGTTAAACATTTGTCGAAAGCATGCAACACCAAGTGCCTCGTCTAAGCTGCACATTGGTAAGGATCTCTTCCTAACCACTTGTGCAGTTGTTCTTAATTACTGTCCAGTTCAATCCAGGAGATCTTGATGGCCTGGATGTAACCCAGGCCATAACGTTGACATGATTAATGCATATCGTGCACAAACTCCTTGTTAAGAGCAAAGGCAGCTGCTATGTCTGAGCGGTCTGTATCTATAAGTTCGGTGACTGCCCGGCCCGTCAACGCTCCGGTAAGGATTCCTTGGCCCGTGTGTCCGGTGGCAACAATTATGCGTCGAGTTCCAGAAAGATGTCCGATCAGAGGACGAGCATTCTGAGTTGAGGCACGCAACCCAGCCCACATAGTTGTTACTTGTGCGTCGCGCAGTTTTGGAGTGACACGGCCCAGTACACCTAGAAGGTAAAGGAGTCCATCAGGAGTATTGTATGCGCGAAAACCTACCTGTTCCTCTGTTGCTCCCACCATGATTCCCCCTTTGCGCCAAGGAGCAAGATAACAGCGACCGGAGATGACCCTTTTGAGAGAGAGAGGGGGCTTGGCGACGACTAGCATCTGCCCACGCAAGGGAAAGACAGGCAAAGGTGGCAATCCTACAATTGAATTGGACCATGCACCGGCAGCCAATACAAACCAATCCGCAGTCAGAGCGCCCGTAGGGGTCTGAACAGTGACCTTATGTTCACCTTCACTCACTGCAAGTGCGGCCTCTCCGAGGCGTAGAGTTACTCCTAATCGAGTGACCTCGTATACCAATGCATCCAGGTAGGCCTCAACATCTACCAGATAGCCCTCCTCCTGTACAAATCCACCGTAGACCGTACTACCAGCGAGGGCCGGTTCAAGATGTACCAATTCATCCAATGTATGAAAAACGCCAGGGGAGATCTGCATTTTTTCTCCCTCTGCCTCCATCTGCTCACGCGCAGCATTATCAGTAACGAGGCGGATAATACCGTGCCCACGCTGCCCGATAGCATAAGTAGGGGCTAGCCGTCTCAGCTCTGCATTAAGTTCGTTTAAACCCTGGCAGGCAAAATCATGAAGAGACGGATCACTGCTAGTACGTATAGATGGGATGATTACACCTGCGGCAGCACGTGAGCCGCGTCCTCCTTTCTGGTCCGGGTCTAGGACTGTGACTCGTGCCCCACGTTCAGCTAAGCGATATGCAGATGATAAACCGACAATGCCAGCACCTGCTATAATGACATCACAGTGTGACTTCATGATCATCCTCCAGATAACAATGATGGGAATAGAAGACTCGGGGTTCCACACCCATCAGAACAAGACAGAAAACAGAGATCGTCTCCCACTCCCGCAAGCCGACGCCATGTTTGTAGCAATGGGAGATGCAAGTCGAAAGGTCGTACACGTAGTTTCCTTGCTCCTTCTCGTACTATCCAACCAGCTACATTCATCGTAACGAGACCCGCACGAGGCATGGTTTTCAATGTCTCTAGCTTCGTAGTGAGTTCCAAGTAGCTGTCTGGTAACTTCATACCAACTGGACGAACGTAGAGATTAATCGCCTGCGGAGTGGGAGGGGAGAGGCGATTACCGACGTTTACAAAGCCGCGACCGTTACTCTGACTTGCTACCTCATGGGCTGATTGGGTTGAATGAAGGAAGTCCATCAGGCGACCCTCTTGTACAAGAGACAGAGAGGTAGACGGTTGACCTTCATCGTCATAGCAACGTTGCCGTGTCCCCAATGGGTGCAGAGGATCGTCGCAAACTGTCAGATGAGCAGGAAAGACTTTACGTGTACGCGCAGCAGCAAGGCCTGGCGTCTGTACAGCCGTGTCGCCTCGCAATAGCCATGCGAGACCCGATACCAATGGAGCAGCGACAGAGGGACGCAAGACCATTGGTAGGAGCGGGTCTGGTGGGACACCTTCCTCCGCCACTGCATCAAGAGATTTATGGATTCTCTCCAATAATGGCTCTATATCCCAGCATGTATGAGAGCAGGAGGGCAGCATCATACCATCTACAATTGCTCCATATTGCGTTTCACAGCGGAGGAGTGCCTCTTCTGATTCAATCTGCTCAATAACACGCAGTCCAGCGCTATTTGCAATGATAACTGTCCCTTTAGACTGTCGCATGAAGAGCGTCTGGATCTGGCTGATGCCCTTCTGATATAGTCCATCAGCCAGAGCTTTTGCCCTTTGCAATGCCTGTTCTCCCGAGAGATCGCCAGGAACACATTTGTCCAAGACATTCCTTGTGTTGGCAGCTAATGGTTGCTCGCTAAGTGAGCCTGTAAGTGATGCTTCACTTGCAGCATTCATAAGAGCATCAAGATCTCTCGTAGTCAGTATATTGCCAGTTGCGAATCCGCATTTTCCTTCAAACCACGCCCTGACGGACGCGATGACAGCCCCTCCGCGGCGTTCAATGCAATCGCCAATACGTGGACAGTAGTCAACAAGCAATTCGTTATAATCATGCAGACGGATTTCGTAGAAATGTCCTTGCCTAGCAGCGGATCTTGTTAACACTTTATCCAACAGCCGTAATATAACGGCATAGTCACCACGTGGAAATGTCTCAAGCATCATTCTCTATAACCTTTACATCACCATGGTTGGACCCACAGCTTACGAAATCTTATTGTGGGTTGACCGAATGAAACAACCAGCGGCCATTGATCTAACTTTCCACAACCAGAGC
>CBJMBI010000153.1:0-8114 GCA_966427955.1 uncultured Ktedonobacterales bacterium | reverse complement strand
GAGTCTAGATTGGAGCGAAGGGCATTGGCAAGAGTCGTGCAGAACAAAATGACACCGAACAACGCAGCTGTATACTTGTAACGGGCAAGCCAATGAATATTGCGCAAGACAAAAATCGTCGCCAGGCAGACAATCAGACCAAGAAGCACCCAAATAAGCTGCTTGTTTCCCAGGTTCACATCCCCAACGGGAGGCCCAAGGCGCGTCGCCATAAGCACACCAAGGCCACTCAAGAGACCAACAAGAGGGAGTAAAAACTGATCTGCCTTACGAAAGCGCACATTGAGTACAATATGAGCCACTAAAAAGACTGCAATTAAACCAAGAATAGGCGTCAATCCCTGGATAATTGGAAATTTAGTTAGATCAGGAGCTGAAGCAGGGTCTGGATTAAATTTTGTTAAAAGCAACAATTGTGTCATCTCTAGCAAGAGAAGCCCAAAAGGAATGATAAAAAGACCTAGTTCTTTCCATCGATAACGGCGGAGTCCACCTGGGGAATAATTTGTCCTTTGCTCCATATCTCAAAACCTCTTGTCCTCTTATTTTCCAGGGAGAAAGCATTATGCAGTCAGTTTAAACTGAATATAGCCAACACGTATAATATCACCAGCTTTCGCAGGCGTGGCTTCGCGGGCAGGCTGATTGTTTACGAATGTCCCATTAACGCTGCCTGCATCCTGCACATACCATACCCCATTACGAAACCAGAGACGGGTGTGTTCAGATGAAATGAAGTTATCGGTAATCTGAATAGTATTGGTTGGCCCACGCCCAATGACCGTTTGTGGCTCAAGATCAAAGCGCGTGCCTGGCAGGATATTACTTGGACCGCTATCAACAACGATAAGATGACCTAATACAGGAGATCCCTTACTCCCCATGTTTTCGACGGATATAGCCGTTTTACGCAGATCACGTGTGATAGCAATAACAACCTGCATAAGGAAAAGATAGATAAGAACGACAAAAAGTATTCTTAAAATAAGAAAGAAAGTATCAAGTTGCATAGACTACATATCTCACCTTCTCTCGAAGTAGAAGTCATAACTGCCTATAGTGAAACGATCCCCATTGCGCAGAACATGCTGACGCATATGTGGTGTCCCATTGATCGTTATGCCATTGGTGCTACCAAGATCAAAAATAACAAACTGTCCATCTGGCTGATATTTAATCTGGGCATGATACCGTGAAACCCGTTTATCCTCAACAATAATATCGTTGCTAAGTTGACGGCCAATATTGATAACGTTCTTTTCAATGCGATAAACTTGCTGTTGTGCTTGTGGCAAGCGAATAGTGAGCCAGGCCTGTGGCATGGGAGGACTGACTTGCGGTGGTAGATTAGGAGATGGAGAGCCACCTCCCGTAAGTCCATGCATGGAAGATGACTTTGCCGATCCAGCAAGCTGCTGAGGCCCAGATATGCCAGGTACTGGTTGTCCTGCCGCCAACTGTGCACGCAGCTGGGCCAATTGCTCAGCACTCAGTGCCTGCGTAGACATAGCCCCATCAGCACCACCACCCTGACTGGCTAATTCAGTCTCAATACGTACAATACCAGTATGCAACGAAGTATCTGCATGTAAGCGGATCACAGGGTTCGTTCTGAGAGTAAAATGGCGATGCTTAGCAAACTCGATGAGATGATTTTGCCAATCACGAATCAAGACTTGCTGGCTCTGAGACATCTGCTGATGATCCTTGACACTTAGATAGATATCATAAATAGTAGGAGCCAAGCGACGTCCTTCGCTCTGAAGCAACGTATTGTCTTCCATGGCACGTTCCAATTTGCGAGCAACCTCAACTGGCTCAAGCCGCGTAGGAAAGAGCCGCGCAAATGGGCCTTCGACCATCTGTTGCATAAAGGCTTCTAATTTTGCTAATGGGTTCTGGCGAGCTTTCAATTGCTCATTCTCCTGACAGCGAGAATTTGGTGCGCTTTCTGAACATCAGCAGAGATTTGTGCTTTTAAGGCGTCAAGACTTGGAAAGCGTTGCTCACCACGCAAGTATTCTATGAATTTTACAGTCAGCTTCCGATCATAAAGGTCCAAATCGGCATCCAGCAGATGGACTTCTACTAGACGTTCTTTCCCATTAAATGTGGGCCGTGTGCCAACATTGACCACACCTTTCATTTCAATCCCGACAGTTTCCGCATTGGCCACTCCTCCTCCACTCCTGCTAAGATTAGCTCCATCTTCTTTATATACGCTAGATGGTGTCAGTAGGTCACTTCCTTGGCTATCTTGTACATGCACCATGGCTGCATAGACGCCATCAGCAGGTAAAAGCTTGCCCGGCTCGGGATGTAGATTGGCGGTGGGGAATCCGAGTATCCTCCCACGTTTCTCTCCCTGCCTGACAATGCCGCTGATAATAACTGGATGTCCCAGCAATTCATTAGCTTGAGCAATCTCTCCCTGACTCAACAGTTCACGAATACGTGAGCTGCTGATACGGTTCTGGTGAGCCTCTGCCAACGAGACCGTATGCACACGTATATTATGCCGTTGACCATAGTCTTTAAGAAATTCTATATTACCCATACGATTACGGCCCAAGCTGAAATCGGCTCCAGCAACGAGTCCTTTAATAGAGAAACGTTGACAGAGTTCATTCATAAAATCTTCAGCCGATAGAGCTGCGACTTGCGGTGTAAAGGTAATGACAATATGGTCAGCAATTCCTCCATACTGTTTTGCCAGGGCCAGTTTCTCATCTTGAGTCGTTAAATAGCGGATATCGATATTAGGCCGTATAACAAGTAGAGTATGTGGACAAAACGTTACTAGGACAGGCTTACACTCCAAGGTCCGAGCCAGTGCTCCGACTTCATGTAGCAAGCGCTGATGCCCTAAATGAATACCATCAAAATTACCGATAGTAATGACAATAGGCTCATGTGGCGATAGTGTTGTTTGATATTCCATAGAACAGAGAGACCCTTTCCTGCCCTTCTCAATCATTGCCTCTCCGTCCATAGTACCACAGCCAATGGATGCCTGCAATAATATCCTCAACGTTGGTTGAGAATTATCGCTCGACTAACACTTTTTTTGGTTGCCAGAGACCTTGCTCGGCATCCCAAGTCGCAATAGCTAAGAAGCGCCCGGTCGCATCATAAACACGCGCCAGTTCTGTGGTAACCAAATGCTCTTGATGACTAGAAGAAAAAGCATTGCCATGCAACACACGCTGTGCCGTTGTCTCGTCAAGCCTGAGTGCTGGATACTGCTGGAGAGCACGGTCCGGTGAGAAGAGATGGGAGGCAACAGTTCCCTGAGTGACAGCTTCAGCGAGTTGCTCAAGAGTAATACTATCAGCAAGTGAGAAGGGACCACTGCGTGTGCGTATGAGCGAGGTAAGATAGCCTCCACAGCCAAGTCGTTCCCCAAGGTCATAAGCCAGAGAGCGGATATAGGTTCCTTTACTGCACTCGATTGCCAGCGTGAGACGTGGTGGTGACCATGTGAGTATCTGTAACTGAAAAATTTCAACGGGGCGGGGATCTAGTTCGATGGTTTCTCCAGCACGTAAGCGCTTATAAGCAGGCTGGCCCTGGATCTTAATAGCGGAATAACGTGGCGGCATTTGCATCTGGGGACCGAGGAAGTGTGGAAGTGCTTGCTCGATTTGCTCCTGCGTAAGCCCTGTGGTATCTGCGGTACGAATGATTGTCCCTTCGCTATCATAGGTATCGGTGACAATACCAAAGGTAATTTCAGCCTGATAGGCCTTACCGCTTTCACTGAGATATTCAGCCACACGCGTGCCTTGACCCACACAAATTGGCAATACACCGCTTGCTGCTGGATCTAGCGTTCCGGCATGTCCCACGCGTTTTTGATGCAAGATTTTGCGGACTTTGGCAACCACATCGTGGGAGGTCATGCCCGTAGCTTTATTGATGATGAGAATTCCATCTAGAGTCACTTACTCTACCTCGCCAAGAAATAGGTGACCTATCTCAGGAATCGGTCTCTGCAATCTCACGCTCAAGCTCTGCAATGACGAGCTTCATTGCTTCTTCGAGAGGAAGTGCTATGGTTGCTCCAGCAGCCCGCACATGACCTCCACCACCAAAGCGCATGCAAACCTTTGCCACATCATAGGGAGCCTCACTGCGCAGACTGATACGAGTCTGGTGAGGATTACCAAAACTTTTGAAAAATGCAGCGATTTGCACCCCTTCGATATCGCGCAACATTGCAGTACAACTGTCATTCATATCTGGTGTTAAGCCAGTCTTGGCAACTGTCTCATCCGTTGCATACGACCAGATCAAACGTCCATCACATGCAGTTTGCACATTGGCAACCACAGCCGCATCATAACGGACTTGTGCCAATGGACGAGAGCAAAATAGAGGTTTGACAATCTGTTCAGGGGTGGCTCCAGCAGCCAAGAGACATGCCGCAGCCTGCAACGTGCGTGGAGTCGTACTCGAGTATTGAAATGAACCCGTATCAGTAATCAGGCCCGTCAGCAGACATACTGCGGCATCCTTGTTCAGAGGAAGATGAGCCTGTTGCTGGAAGAGGACAAGCAGCTCAGCAGTGGCTGCCGCTGTTGGTTCAATAATATTGACTTGCCCACAACCTGTGCTACTGATATGGTGATCAATATTGATGATAGTTGCTTGCTGCAAGAAGGCACTGTGTTGTGTAAAGAGAGAACCGTAACGTGTTAACTCGCCAGCATCTAAGGCGATGACCAGATCAAACTGCTCATCGCCTAGAGTTGTTTGGAGCATCTCAACACCAGGAAGAAACGAAAAGGCACGTGGAAGAGGATCAGCACAAGCAGGAACACACGTTTTCCCTAGCTGACGCAGAATATGCGCAAAGCCGATGGCCGAACCAAGACAATCCCCATCGGGATGCTCATGGGCCAACAGTGCAATACGCTGTGCCTGAGAGAGCAGACTCATAGCCTGCTCTACCTGCACTGGTTGCAGTTGGTCTACAAGTGACCTCGTTGACATAGACTCGTTCATTCTACCTCAAGCGATCTTTGTGCTCTCTGCAAATCTTCTTGCTCAACCCTCTGGATTAGCTCAAGAATGCGACTTCCCTCCTCTATCGATTTATCCAGCTTAAAGACAATTTCTGGCATAAATCGTATAACTAGGCGGGTGGCAAGTTCATGGCGCAAGAAACCAGTGGCATTTTTCAGCCCTTGCATCGTCGCTTCACGTTCCTCGGGACTTCCCATCACGCTCACAAAAACCTTGGCATGGCGAAGATCTCCGCTCACCTCAACACGAGTGATGCTAGCAAAACCAACACGTGGATCTTTGACACGCGTACGGAGTAACTCACTAAGTTCCGCCGCAATCAACTCACCTAGTTTTTCTTGCCTATGCACATTCGGCATACATTAATCCCTCCTACGCTTTTGGCTGTACACGTTCCTGGGAGAAAGCCTCAATCGTATCACCTACCTCGAAAGCCACAAAGTCCTCCATGACAATACCACACTCATAGCCGCTGGTAACCTCACGTACATCATCTTTACCACGGCGCAACGAAGCAATCTTACCCTCAAAGACCTTCTCATTCTTGCGCAGAATACGTGCCTGTGAAGAACGGGTAATCTTTCCATCGGTGATGCGACATCCTGCAATGATAACGGCCTTGCCAGCTTTGAAGATCTGAAGGACCTCGGCATGCCCATCAATGACCTCACGATATGTTGGTTCGAGCATACCAACTAGGGCTGCCTGGATATCATCAATCAACTTGTAAATGACTTCATAGTAACGGATGTCAACGCCCTCTTTTTGTGCCTCGCGCAGTGCCGCACCATCAGCTTTGACGTTAAAACCAATAATAATTGCACCAGAGGCTCCAGCCAAATGCACATCGGTCTCGCTAATATTTCCGATACCTTCATGGATCAGGCGTACCTTCATATTCTCTTCGCCAAGCTTGGAGAGAGCATTCTTGATGGCCTCAGATGAACCTTGTACGTCGCTCTTGAGAACCACATTCAACTCTTTAACCTTGCCCTCTTGCATTTGCATATAGAGCGTATCCAGGCTGACCTGTCCTAATGGAGCAGCCTCAACACGTCGTCTCTCGGCTTCAATTTGGGCTCGCTGTTTGGCAGTGCGCTCATCAGCAACAACTTCGAGCCGATCGCCTGCTTGTGGGACCTCAGGGAGACCAAGAATACTGACTGGCGTACTCGGCGGTGCCTTCTGGATACGTTTACCACGATCGTTGAACATGGCACGCACTTTCCCAGAGATAGCCCCAACCACAATATTATCCCCCATCTTGAGCATTCCCTGTTGGACAAGGACAGAAGCGGTCACACCAGTATTCTTTTCCAGTTTTGCCTCAATGATGACGCCGTTAGCCAAACCATTAAGGTCTGCTTGGATATCCTGTATCTCTGCGACCAACAGGATGTACTCCAGCAGTTCATCGATGCCGATACCTTGGCGGGCCGAGACAGGAACACAGACGGTCTCTCCACCATATTCTTCGATGACGATGCCAATTTCTGCCAGTTGCTGCTTAACACGATCAGGGTTGGCATTGGCTTTATCTATCTTGTTAAGTGCAATAATAATTGGGACATTAGCAGCCTTAGCGTGGTCAATAGCTTCAACTGTCTGTGGCATAATACCATCATCAGCAGCTACTACGATAATTGCGATGTGAGTTACCTGAGCACCACGCGCACGCATAGCAGTAAAGGCTTCGTGGCCGGGAGTATCCAAGAAGGTAATTTTCTTGCCATTAACCTCGACCTGATAGGCACCGATGTGCTGAGTGATACCACCAGCTTCGTTGATCGCAACCTTTGTTTTGCGAATCGTATCGAGCAATGAGGTCTTACCATGGTCAACGTGTCCCATGATTGTAACAACGGGAGGTACTTCTACAGTCTGACCTTGCTTACGCGAGGCAATCATGGCATCACTAGCAGATAGCTGCCGCTCTTTACCATTAGCAGGTGTCGTCGTAGCAGATAGCGGCGTTGGCTCATACCCAATATCTTGTGCCACAAGAGAAGCCTTCTCGTAATCAACCACCTCATTGATATTCGCAAAAATGCTGTGCTTGATTAAAGTGCGGATTACCTCAGTCGCGGAAACATCCAAGAGGTCTGCAAGGTCTTTCACCACAATCTGTGGTGGCAGCGAAATTGGCCCAGTTGGCTTCTCTTTCACTGGAGCGGGACGCCGTTCTTGGGTCCGCGTCGTGTTCCTACTAGGACGAGATGCTGGACGAGGGGCTCCTGGGCGTCCCCCCGGTCCTCCTGACCCTCCTGAACGTCCGGGCCCACCTGAACGTCCTCCCATTACTCCCCCACCAGATTGCTGTGCAGGCCGTTGTGGTGAAGAATACGTTGCCTGGCCCATGCCTCCACTCTGGCGATTCTGCGACGGACGAGATTGGGAAGGACCAGTTCCTTGCCTGACTTGAGTTCTTCCACCGAAGCGCTGTGCTGGTACGGAACGATTGCTCGCAGTTGATTGAGCGTTTGAGCTGTTACTGGGAGCAGATGGGCTACCGCCCTGGGCAGGACGCTGAGCTGGATGGGAACTATTGTCAGCACTATGAGGAGCATTTCCTGGATAACGCGGTGTAAAAGAATTTGGATTATTTCTCCGCTGGGTAATAGGAGGATGTGCAGCAGCTGAATTCTCGTTCTCGTTTGAAGGAGGAGGAGCTCCAGTGCTCTCCGACGCACCCTGTGCGGTTGACGTTGTACGACGCCGAGATGGCACTTTTGCCTGCGGCTCCTGGCTACTGGGTGTGGCATTTTCTGACTTTGAGCGGGCAGTAACTTTTGTCTTCGCCTGAGTTGACTTAACCTGCTCGCTTTCACTGGAAAGTTCTGATATATCTCTCATGAAGAAGACTCCCTTCTATCAAATGAAGCGCCAAAGCTGGCAACGGAAATCTCTCTTCACAGCCATAAAAAAGGCCTGTCACCCTACCATAAAGTGGAAAGGGAAGACAGACCCCCGTTGGGTACAGTGCCAGGCGTGTTTTAGTCTGCGCTCTCTGGCGTAGTGGCTATGGTCATCATATAATCATAGCTGATCGCTCCGCAAACATTCGCTTACAACTGCCCTGAATACGA
>CBJMBI010000152.1:0-8135 GCA_966427955.1 uncultured Ktedonobacterales bacterium | reverse complement strand
GCACGCAGAGAAAATGGCTGTTACCTCTTAATTTTGCGTGAGAAATATGGTATAATGAGCCTATACCCTAGTAAGACAATGGGCATCGTGGCAACGTTTCACCATGATAGATTCCCTTCCCATTGTTGCAAACAGTAGGCTCACTAACCTACAAAATTGGATTGAGAAAGGACAAATTGGAATATAGTATCAGGAGCATCCAAGCGATGCATCGCAAAAGGCTCCGGAGGCCTCCAATCCAAAGGTTGGGCAAAGAGTGTCACAGATCTAAAGCAAAAAAACTCCGAAACGTAGAAAGGGCTGGTTCTCTCGCGTTACATGCTGAGCAAGAGACTAGTCCTTTTGGTCTTATAAGACAGACGCTACTTGTTCGGACAAAAATGGATAGAGATTGGTTAGGAGCGGATGTTCCAGATAGAAGAGACGTTTTTCCTCTAATTCTAGCTGATCATGTAGTGTGTTCCCAAACTGTCAATTGTAGATGAAAGGGGAAAGCAGTGATAGGAAAAAATACTTCTGCACATAGCTCAAGCTTCCACTTCAATTTGACCGAAGGAGGGTAGACACAAAATGTCGTTATCAATTGGAATAAAGAGATATGAAAGTGATCTGGCAAAGCGCTCTCCCTTCCTAAGGGCAGGCCGGGAAGGATAGCAGACTTATGCCATTAGTACACTACCAGTCATACAAAGAGAGAGGATGAACTATGGATCTGGTGAAGCGGTTGGAAGAATACCGAGATCGCGAACGCGAACTCATGTGGGAAGGAACCTTTGCGCAGTACTTCGAGATCGCGTCTAAGAAGCCGGAGGTATCTCGACTTTCTCACGAGCGCATTTATCACATGATCATGGATGCGGGAGTCGAAACCACGCGGACGGGAGAGCCCCGTTACAATTTCTTTAGTCAGGAAATCTTTGGCATTGAGAAGCCGCTGCAACAGATCGTTGACTACTTCCACTCTGCCGCCCAGCGCTTGGAAGTGCGCAAACGCGTGCTCCTGCTTATGGGTCCTGTAGGCGGAGGTAAGTCCACGATTGTCTACCTGCTCAAACGTGGATTAGAAGCCTATAGCCGTACACCCGCCGGGGCTATCTACGCCATTAAAGATTGCCCCATGCATGAAGAACCTCTCCATTTGATCCCAAATGAACTCCGTCCTGACATCGAGAAAGAGTTTGGCCTTTATATCGAAGGTGACCTGTGTCCCCATTGCCGCTATATGGTCGATACCCAGTATCGCAACCGTATTGAAGAAGTGCCTGTCAAGCGCATTACATTCAGTGAGAAGTATCGTATAGGAATCGGCACATTTACGCCATCTGATCCTAAGAGCCAGGATATCAGCGAATTAGTCGGAGGAATAGATCTTTCAACAATTGGAGATGTAGGAGTAGAAAGCGACCCAAGAGCATATCGCTTTGATGGCGAACTAAACATTGCAAATCGCGGTATCATGGAATTTGTAGAGATGTTGAAGACGGATGAAAAATTCCTGTATGTACTGCTTACACTGAGCCAGGAGCAGAACATTAAGACAGGGCGCTTCAGCATGATCTATGCAGATGAGGTCGTTGTCAGCCATACTAATGAACATGAGTATCAATCGTTTGTCGGCAATAAGAAGTCGGAAGCCTTGCAAGACCGTATTATTCTGGCCAAGGTTCCTTACAATCTACGTGTCACAGACGAAGTCAAGATCTATGAGAAACTCCTCAAGCAGAGTGCCCTGAAGAACGTCCATATTGCCCCCAATACATTGCGCATAGCTAGCATCTTTGCCGTCCTCACTCGCCTGGAGGCATCTAAGAAAGCAGGAATGAGCATAATGAAGAAGCTCAAGCTCTACGATGGGGAAGACATGGAAGATTTTAAGCAAAAGGATTTACGCGAATTGCAAGAAGAAGTTGTGCGTGAAGGCATGGATGGCATTTCCCCACGTTATGTTATTAATCGGCTCTCTAATGCACTTGTCAAACCAAATGTCACCTGTATCAATCCAATCGACGCACTGCGGGCTCTGCGTGATGGTCTCGACCAACATACCAGTATTACGCGCGAGGAACGAGAACGCTATCTCAACTTCATTAGCGAGGCGCGAAAAGAATATGACGAGATGGCAAAGAAAGAGGTACAACGCGCATTTGTCTACTCATACGAAGAGCAGGCTCGTACGTTGCTGAACAATTACCTCGATAATGTCGAGGCATACTGCAATAAGACGAAACTGCGCGATCCGATTACAGATGAAGAGATGGAGCCAGATGAGCATCTGATGCGCTCTATTGAAGAGCAGATCAGCGTTTCTGAGAATGCCAAGCGATCATTCCGCGAAGAGATCCTTATCCGCATCTCATCGCTAGCACGCAAAGGCCAAACATTCGATTACACCAGTCATGAGCGTCTGAAGGAAGCAATTGAGAAGAAATTGTTTGCCGACTTACGTGATGTGGTGAAGATTACAACATCTACACGCACACCCGACAAAGAGCAATTACGCAAGATTAATGAAGTGGTCGATCGCCTGATGTCAGAGCACGGCTATTGCCACGTGTGTGCAAATGAAATCCTCCGCTATACCGGGAGTCTGCTAAATCGTTGACGATGAGTCAAGGCTACTCTCCCAAGTGAGAGGCACTGCATAGACCGTCTTTGCAGCTTTGAAGTGAGGCGTTATCACTTCAAAGCTGCAGTCAGTCAACTGGCACTAGACCGATGTTGAAAGGAAAAAGCTATGTCCGTTTCCCAACATGATTGGTCGTTACACCGTAAAGGGCAGGCAGACCAGGAACGTCACAAAGAGAAGATCCGAGAGGCGGTCAAGAAAAATCTCGGTGAAATTGTCAGTGAGGAAAGTATCATTCTTTCCGACGGCAAGAAAGTCGTACGCATCCCCATTCGCTCCCTGGAAGAATATAGTTTTCGCTACGATCATGGTCGCCAGCAACATGCTGGGCAGGGAACAGGTAAGAGTAAGGTTGGCGATGTCATTGCCCAGGAGCCACGACAAGGTAAAGGACGCAAGGGAGATGCAGGCAAAGATGCAGGCTACGATTATTATGAAGCCGAAATCAGTATGGAAGAACTCGCTTCGATGATCTTTGAGGATCTTGGACTACCCAACCTTGAGCAGAAACGCCAACAAGAGATGGAGACCGAGGCAGTGCGCTTTACCGACGTGCGCAAGAAAGGTCCATTGACCAACCTGGACAAAAAACGCACGATCATGGAGAACCTGAAGCGTAATGCAGCCAAAGGTGATGCCAAGTTTAAAGATATTAAGTCCGAAGATCTACGCTTCAAAGTGTGGGAGCCTACTATCAAATACCAGTCCAATGCAGTCGTGATAGCGATGATGGACATCTCAGGAAGTATGGGCGAATTCGAAAAATATATTGCCCGCAGCTTCTACTTCTGGATGGTGCGCTTCCTACGTACAAAATATAATAACGTGCATATCGTCTTCATTAGCCACCATACGGAGGCCAAAGAGGTCACGGAAGAGGAATTCTTCCATAAAGGCGAGAGTGGTGGCACACAGGTCTCATCGGCCTACGAACTGGCCCTCCATATTATCCAGGAACGCTACAACCCCAATGATTGGAACATCTACCCCTTCCATTTTTCTGATGGCGATAACCTGCCATGGGACAATGACCGCTGCGTTCAATTGGTTCACAAGTTGATGGATTTGTGCAATATCTTCGGCTATGGCGAGATTCGTGAAGGACATTATCGCTCACCTAGCACACTGATGTCGGCCTATAACAAGATTACCGACAAGAAATTTATTGCCGTCACCATCTCTGATAAGAAAGAGGTATACCCCGCGCTCCGAAAATTCTTTGCCCAGCGTGATACTGCTCCGACCAGGTAGAACCAGGAGGTACTCAAGAATGACCAATTATGATTCTCCTAGTGAACTCGAACGTCTGCGCGATTCAATTGATGCTGCCTGGGACCAAGCTCGTAAATTCGGGCTTGATCCTTTCCCAACTCACTTCGAGCTTGTTCCGGCATCGATCATGTATGAGTTCGCATCCTATAGTCTGCCAGGTCGCTTTAGTCACTGGACCTTTGGGAAGGCATACTACAGACAGAAAATGCAGTATGATCTGGGATTAAGTAAAATCTACGAAATGGTGGTAAATACTAATCCTAGCTACGCCTTCTTAATGGAAATGAATAATTTGCTGCAAAATACATTTGTAGCAGCTCACGTCTTTGGTCACACAGATTTTTTTAAGAATAATGCCTACTTCCAGCACACTTCACGCCGTATGATTGATAAAGTCAGTGTGCATGCTGAACGAATTGCCAAATACGAGTTCGATCACGGGCGAGAAGAAGTTGAGCGTTGCCTCGACGCGGTACTCTCAATCCAAGAACATGTCGATTACAACTTGTTGCTCCGCGAACATGACGACGAGCAAGGCAAAAAGGACGAGAAGTCAAAAACGAAACCCTCTAGCGACTATGAGGATCTGTGGGGCCTGGACCAAAAGGAGAAAAAAGCTCAGGAGGAACGAGAACGGCGCATAGGGAAGCCTCCAAAATTCCCTGAGAAACCGGAAAAGGATATATTGCTCTTCCTAATCCACCATGCTCCCCATTTGCAGCCTTGGCAACGTGACATTATTGAGATTGTCCGCGCTGAGATGCTGTACTTTGTTCCTCAAATGCAAACTAAGACTATGAATGAAGGATGGGCATCTATATGGCACGCACGCATCATGCGTGAATTGGGAGATAGTGGCATTATCTCCGATTCCGATTTTGTCGAGTTCGCCCAATTGCATTCCAGCGTGCTTACACCATCTCGCACCTCGCTCAATCCATACTATATTGGATACAAGATCTTTGAAGATATTGAGAAACGCTGGAATAACCCTACTGAGGAAGAACAAGAGAAATTTGGGCGCCAGCCAGGCATGGGACGACAGAAGCTCTTCGAGGTTCGTGAGATTGACAACGATGTCTCATTTTTGCGCAATTATCTCACCGAAGACCTTGTTAAAGATCTCGACCTCTATCTCTACAAGAAAGAAGGAGATGAATGGGTTATTGTTGAGAAAAACTGGCAGAAAGTGCGTGATACCATCGTCACTAACATGACTAACTTTGGCCACCCTTACCTGGTAGTTGATAATGGTGACTATCGAGGCAACCGCGAACTCTATATCAAGCACCTCCATGAGGGCCAAGATCTCGATCTGAGTTATGCAGAGAAGACACTTCAGCATGTCTATCTGCTTTGGGGCCGTCCAGTTCATCTCGAAACTATCTATGAGAATAAGCGCATTCTGTTGACATATGATGGAGAACGTAATAGTAAGAGCACATTAGAAAAATAACAGAATGCAGTTCATTTTTGCGTCGAGGTTGCCTACGGGGAGCGAACGCGATAATGCTAGTTGACAAATGAAGCCCGTGATATCCAGTGAGGAAATAACGGACGCGAATTCTTGATAGTAACTTGGGGGTCCCTACTTTACAGGCAATAAATTGCGTGAGATGTAGGGACCCGATTCTCATGTCACCTCTGGGATGGGATGATGCTACGCAAAAAGTGACGTATATTTACAATAACAGAATGGATTGATAATTAGAGCAAATCCGTCTATACTCAACAGTAAATCTAAGAAGGTACAAATCTATGGGAGCCAAAAGACATGACCCGATGACAGTAGAGGACTTCCTAGCTCTAGACCGTGAAAAGCTTGATCAGAAATATGAATTTAGAAATGGTCATATGGTAGCAATAGAACTGGAAACTATCGATCTAGCTATTCCAGTAGATGACATTTATGAAAAGGTAATATTACCACCACTTGATCCTTTGAGAGGATTAGGCAAGAGGCAACGATTATAGTAGGGCAGGCAATCCCCTCCGACTTGAGTCATGGGGAAAACATGCCACCGTTCACTACAAGTGAGCATAACCCAGCAGCATCTATAAACACTAGATGCCACTGGGTCAACGCGACCAGCTCAAGCAAGTTCTATCCCCGTGGTTGAGCTGGAGTTGGCGAAGCGCCCTGATTTGACACTGGATCTGCCATAGCAGTGCGTAATAATTCCTCGCGTACAATGGTTACATCAGGAGGCGCACTGATCCCAATTTTCACACGCTCGCCTTCCACAGCCAGCACAGAAACATTGATGACCCCAGCAAGCACAATACTTTCTCCGACTTTTCGTCGTAAAACCAACATGTGAAGCTCCCTTCGTGAGAAGCAATTCTTAAGCGTCCCTACACTGCAACAAACACTGCCAAGGGCGCTTCTTTCAGCGTAACCCACACCCAGATCAAGTAGCAATTGCAGGAGGGATTTCCCCTCAATTTTCAATGCTTATGGCAAGGTGCCACAGCTAGCCCAATTCTGACACGATCGAGATAGTATCTCTGTTTCAATCATGAAGAAATACATCTCTCTTATTTAGTATACACCTAGCCAAAGCTAGAGCGCTGCTTTGATATGTCCCCTGTTGACCCATCACATACTATATATCGACACCTACCATAGATTCGATAGGAAGTCAATAGTATTATCCCATATTCTTATTGAAAGGCACTAACAAAAAAACATCACGCCTATGCATACTTCCCCGTCCTATGCATAGCACTAACCTTTTGATCTTCTTCAAGGGCACTAGCATTTCTAGCAGCACGCTTTCCCTTATTCTCCTTAGAAGGCGATTTTACCTCTTTTCCTTTATTTTCTCGCTCATCTACCCCTTTTTCCCCAGAGACATCTCCAGAACGATAGGATGACAAGCTGCTGCGCAGGCGCATTACAGCCTGCATATGGAGCTGGCAAACACGCGATTCAGAGACACGCAAGATTTTGCTAATTTCCTTCATGGTCAGCTCCTCATGGTAGTATAGGGCCAGTAAGAGCTTCTCACGCTGTGGCAAAACCTCAATGGCAGCACTCAACATTTCTGTCAACTCCTGCTGTTCGGCCTGCTCAACTGGCCCAGGAGCCGTATGGTCCTCCAACAATTCTGAGAGCGAGGTCACTTCATCATCCTGGGAGGGCGAACCCAGCGGAGCATCTAGAGAGAGCACAGTCGAATTCATTTCAAGGAGGATCTGTCGATAGCGATCCGCAGATACACCCATCTCCTCTGCAACCTCTTTCTCTTGAGCTGGTCGTCCCAGCTTTTGCTCAAGTACTGCCAGAGCAGACTCGATCTGGCGTACACGAGAGATCGCTGAACGTGGGAGCCAGTTGAGCGAGCGCAATTGATCGATAACAGCACCACGAATACGTACTGAGGCAAATGCCTCAAAACGCACGCCTCGCGATGGATCAAAACGATCAATCGCATTGATCAAGCCGATCATACCATAGCTGACAAGATCCTCCGCTTCTAATAAGCTCGTTGGTGGAATGCCTAAACGCCCTACAACAAAACGGACGAGCGGAGCATACACAGTTATCAACTGACTGCGCAACTCAGGACTTTTATCCTTAGCAAATTTTGCCCAGATCACATCTATCTCCGCTGGCGCATCTGTATACATTCCTACACCTCTTTATCATCTATAGCGACTCGCTAACTCTCACTACTTACCCACTCGAAAGAAAAGTGTAGTCTGTAAGCAATCAACTAGATACTGACACAGGTCCCTTGTTCAACAAGCAAGAGTCCTCAAGAGGGGAAAATACTCTTGCATTGAGATGGTACGAAGCATCGACACACTAATACCGCTTGTGAATGCATATTGGAAAGGTACATTTTGCCCGTTGGAAGCCGATTGAGAACGATAGAGTAATTGTGCACTGCTAGTGAAGAGGTAACTACTTAGGTCCCCATTGGGGCTGATCAACACAAGTTATCGCTAGCGATAAAGACTCGATTCATCACGCTCACCATTGCCTTGTCTACTTGTAGTAGTCATGCAGGAAAGAATATCTCCTGGAAAGGTAATTCTATGAAAAATAGGCAGATTACTTCGTTTAACAGTCATTCAGAGCATAATGATCGCCAGGAAAAACTGGTACACTATCCTGAGATCAAACACTATGCATCAAGCAGTAGTGAAGACCAGATTATGCTGGATGATCTAATAAATGCTGGTTTTGCGCAAGAAGAGGCGGCAATGTTACTCCACTTCCGTGAGCATC
>CBJMBI010000151.1:0-8139 GCA_966427955.1 uncultured Ktedonobacterales bacterium | reverse complement strand
CTGATGACCTTCCTGAGTGGAGCAGGACACACCCTACCGTTTCTGATACCAGATATCCGCCTAGCGTTGATCTTGGCATATGTCGTAGTCGCCATTGAACTCGTGGGGATTGCTGCCATTCGTCATAAATTCTTCCATACTAGTTGGTGGCTCTCTCTCATCCAAGTTATTGGAGGAGGCCTTCTAGTCTTCCTTGCCGCTATGTTCTTTGGCAACGCGTGATATCTCTCCATGCCTGAAGGGCTATCTTTTATACACATTCAACATAGGCAAATGCATACAGATGCCGATGCACGACAAAGACCTTTATCTTTGTTGATAGGGGGGTGGATACAGCCATACCCACAAAGTGATGAGTGTGGTAGAGGCGCTCAGCGAGTGCCTCTATGGGCCACGCCAGAAAACTAAGCGTCAGAAAGCGGGCTCATCTTCCAGTTGAGTAAGAAATGGGAGAGCTAGGAGAGATGCACCCACTTCGCAACCGAGGGAATTTTGCTTTGATTAACGATAAACAGCATGTACCAACCCGGTGGGGCAATCGTAGGATTAGGCTCTGCGGTAACCGTTATCACGTCATTTCCCTGTGCAGTAATGGCTAAATCAACCAATCGTTGTCCCGTGTTAAAGGAGTGAGTAGTGACACCGTTTTTGATCAAGCTGACCCACTGGATGTTACCAGCTTGTGATGAGTTGATATCAAAGCTCTGGTCATAGTGAATCTGCTGTGGAGCCTGATCAATGACCGGGCGCGGAGAACGAAACAGGTATGGTGGACTATAGAGTTCCATACGCAATTCTTCGTTGGGGTCTGCTGGTGGTCCCCATTGAACCTGTTTACCTTGCTCAGGATTTCCTCCTGCTGCGATCACTTTACCATCAGGCAACAAGAGCGCAACAGAGTGATAGAGACGTGGAATCTGCGCGATGGCCGCCAGTTGCCAAGTATCTGTGGCTGGATCATAGATCTCGGATTGCAGTGAAGCAGAAATCTTCATTTCTTGCTTGGGTGCTCCCCCACTGACAAAGACGGTATGGTCAGGAAGCAAAACAGCGTTGAGATGCATACGAGCAAGATTCATCGCTTGAGCTGGGTGATATGCCAAGTTGGGCTGATGAGGATTGCTCAGATCAATGATATCGGCGCGTGCCGTTGCAGGACGATCCCTGCTCGTCGGTCCCCCACCCATAATCATGACTTTCTGGTCTTGTGCAGGAGGCAGTAGCACACTGGCCGATTGATTACGAAGAATGAGGTCGCTTAGACTGAGCCCTCCTACCGGAGTAATCCCAATCGGATTAGTGGAGATGTCAATCAGACAAGGGCCCAGATTGCCCCGATCATCATCATTCATCTTGCCCCCAGTGAAGAAGAGACGGCCATCCTGCAACTCAAAAAGATGGGCATAGAGTGGCAATCCAGCAAACTCAGGGGGTGCCTGCAAGGGCGCTTGCCAAGTGTTAGTTGTCGGATCGTAGATTTCCAGAGTTGGATTGATCTCCCCGTTTTCATCTAGGCCACTGGCTACTAGAATACGTCCATCATGGAGTGTCACCAGGGTTGGATACCAGCGTCCATGCGCCATAGAAGGGGCATGTGTCCACTGTTTCGTCTGAGGATCAAACAAGCCCGCTTCTTTCAATCCCAGAAAGGGTTGACCATTGGAATATTGGTGTGTGCCACCAGCTGCCAATAGGCGTCCATCAGGCAAGAAAGACTCGCCACCACAGAAGAAATCGAGCGGACGCCCGTTGTTATCGCGTAATGTGTTGGGATGGAAGAAATTGTCATCGGTTCCTGGTGCTGGTGTGACTGTTGAGTCCCAGACTACACTAGCCCAGATCTTCTTTGTCGTATCGCCAAAGTCTGGGCTCTTAAAACGGTTGGGGTTATTGCCCGAACCAGCGAAGAAGAGAACACTCCCAGTAGTGGGCAGCAACGCCGCGTGAATGGCCAGTACTTCCGAATCAAACGGCAGTACCTCCCATTTGCCAACGCGTTGTGGATCATCAACTAATTCTAGCATGCGATACTGCCCACTATTGACTTGAGGAGGATTGTCAACCATGGCAACGACCAGATCGCGATGCCCATCATGGAGTATGGGAGCTACACCCCCACCCTGATTTTCCCAGGAGAACCATCCCGGTACGCCCATCCAAGGAGTCCATGCACCCTGCACAACTCCCTGCACGTCAAGGTCCTCACCTATTCTATAAAAGGCTTGGTTGAGTTCTGGTGGATTGTCGATCTGAAAAATCACCAAGTCAAGCTGCCCCTGGTTTCTCATATCGGCAACAGCAATACCCGCACCCTGATTATCCTGAGAGAACCAATCTGGAACTTGTATCCAGCCGCTCCATCGGCTAGCTATGCCATGGGCATCAAGATCCCAAGCAATCTGATAGAAGGCACTATTATTTTGATTTGGCTGTGATGGATGGTCAACGCGTAGAACTAGTAGATCGGGTCGACCACTACGACTCACATCGGCAATAGCAATATTACCATACTGATTCTCTCCTGCAGGCCAGTTGGGAATCTCTATCCAGTCACTCCACCCCGCTGTTACATTTCCATCCCCATCCAAGTGCCTGCCCACTCGATAGTAGGCGTGATTCCGGTCAGCAGCATGATCAATCATGAATATGATGAGATCCAGTTGCCCATTGCCATCTAAGTCAGTGACGGCAATGCCCGCTCCACGATTCTCCCAGGGGAACCAGTCTGGTACATTCATCCATGGAGTCCAACCACCGATGACGTTCCCATCGCTATCCAGATGCTTGCCTACGCGATATAAGCCCTGGTTCTGTCCAGGTGGATTATCCACCATCATGACGATCAGATCACGTGGTCGATCACTGGCAAGTTGAGCAACAGCGATACCTGCTCCTTGATTCTCCCAGGAGAACCAGTCCGGTATATTTAGAAAGCCATTTGCCATAAGTGTATCCCCATTTCTTCTATCCATTGCTGCTGAACCAGCACTTCCAGGCTCATTTCCTCATATGAGCCTGGAAGCAACACTTGATAGTTAGATCATAAGATGCTATGACACAAGTTCCTTTTCCAGAGCAGAGATGGATGGAGAGAAAAAGTAGCCGCCACCAGTGGGAATGACCCACTCCTGGTTTGCCTGGAGCTGGATTGTCTTGTCCTGTACCGGATTGAGTGAGATAGTAGCTGTACGTTGACGGTTGCCATGGCCGTTTTGTCCGATAACCAGATCAAAGCCTGCTTCTGGTGGATTTGGTTGACTGAATGCCGGATTGTTCACCCAGTTGCGCGTAACAAACTCAAACTGACCCTCAATGGATGTTTGGTAGCAAACGAAGAGCAATCCACGATCGACGTGATCATGGATCGGTTTCTCAAAGCTGGACATAGAAACTGGTCCATAAGGAAGACCTCGACGCAATAAGCGATGCGTTTGGGTATCCTGTTCACTCAGATCACTCTTCTCCTCGTCTGTTTTCGATGGATCGCTCCTTCCAGCAGGGGTAATATCATCACGTGGGTAAGCTTTGCGGATATGACCAGCAAAAGGACAGATCTGCCCTACTCGATCTCCAGGAGAGGCTGGGAATTTTCCTGACCCCGTACATTGATTATCATCCTTGCCCACTGGAGGAAGAACATCTGGTGGCTGTTTGTCTGGATGATAGTCAATTAAGAAAGGGTCCTTCTTAAAGAATTCAAAGTCGTTGTTAGCACAATCGTTACCGCCTAAATCTGGATTGTCAGCCTCTACACTACGGAGGATGGGAGCACCGCTAGGCCAGCGACCAACGATCTTTGCGCCAAGAAATGTGGGATCAACTTGCAAGTTCTCTGCCTGATCCTTCAGGAAAGTGTGAAATGCTCCTACATCTTGTCGTAATCGACGGAAGACAAGGAATGAACCATTTTTCGCCCAAGTCGGCCCCGCATCAGAAAGTTGTCCCTTATGAAACTTGGTTTCCGTTTTGTCATCTGACGGCTCACTCACTTCCTTTTTTGGGTCTTGATATTGATAGCCAAACACAAACTCTCCAGGCCACAGCAGGTCCTGGCCCGGCTTGCCCTGATCAGGATCGCGAGGATTCTGACGTGGTGTCAGAACATCATGGGGATCTTCCGAGACACGACCGCGAATACCAGGTTGTGAAACGCCATCGAGAAAGCCAAAGTGTTCATGACTAGACAGCCTCCCCGTAGGATTGGCTCCATGCTCCTCATAGAGAAGCGTCACACCGCTGGGCACGCGGGTATTACCGGAGCGCAAATTATAGATGCTTTGTTTAATGCGCTGTACCTCATGTTGCAGATCTTCATAATCGTCACTCTGCACAATTAGTAGAATGTCCGCTTCGTTTCCAGGACCTCCGATGACCCAGTTTTTGGGATTTCCCTCATCATTTTCACCAGTTGGATCATTCAGATCCGGTGAACGATCCGCCAATCCCGCCTTAAAAGCTTGATCAGTAAACTGGTCAGCGTCTGGCCTCAACTTCTTGAGCCCTTGAAACGAAAAAGCAATATTGACCCATGTTGCTTTTACTGTTCCTGCTTCGTACCCTCGCCGATAGCGAATCTTCTTAAACAATCGGTTGAAGAGCAGTACTTCCTCAGCGGTTGCAATGCAGGGAGTAATATGCCTGATCCACTCTTTGCATTGTCCAGGATTGGAAATTCTCAGGAAAAGCAACGTCTCAAAGTCTTTATGGAAGCCAGGAATGATATTTCCTTGAATATCATCCATTGCAAGTGCAGGCTCTGTGGATGCATCTGGGAACGCCGGGGTGGGTTGTGGAGTTATCGCTGCGGGTGTCTCACGCATGGGAATAGGTGGTTGAGTAATTGACATATGTGTCTCCTTCTACCTCCACTGTTCAAGTGATTGTTGAATTGCAACATGAACATCATAGATCCACTTTTTTGAAGCGCGGCTCCGATACAGTTGCTTGGATCAAGCAGCTGCGATCTTGTGAAAACATGACACAGAGCATTCTTCTTTCCCTTAATCTATGAAATGCCCTCGCAATCTTTTAAATTGACGAATCTCAATGTTTTGGAAAGGATCGTCTTGGCACATAAGACCATAGAAGCTCTTCCCTGCAAAGGAGTATACAATAGATCCATCAATCTTATCAAGTGTTTATTTATATGTAAGTATGTAGGAATCTGTAGATAAAAGAACTATTCAGGAGGAATAGAAAATAAGAAGAAGGGATGAGGGCGCAAAAAGCATCCTAAAATCTTGAGTGGCAGCATATTATAGCTGGGTGAGAAACTCTCAGATACTCACTGATCATTTGATTGCTTGATCTCTTAGAACTAAGTCCGTGGCATTCTCGACAGGTCTCCACCGCTGAGGTATAATCAAGCAAACGAACAAATACCACATCCTGCAATTGGGTATTTAGGAATGCTACGTTAAGATACGCTCGCGAGGAAGTCACGTGAACCAAAACAAACAGGAACAGGTCATCATCGATACACGACCGTATGCACCTTTGTTCTTTCTCTCCCCCGAACCCATCTTGGGAGCCATTGTTACCATTATCTTCTGTGTATTGGCCCCACTCATGGGTCTACCAATCCTCCTGCTCCTCGCATTAGTTGGACTGCTGTATGTCTTAGGTTGGCTCTTTTGCCGCTGGGTCCAATGGATGACTATACGTGTCACTATAACAAATAGAGTCGTTATCTATCGATGGTACAATTGGCAACTAACGAAAAAGCAGAGGGAATTTCCGCTCGATAGAATCACCAGCGTCGATACATCACAAAACCTCTTCGAGAGATTGTTAGGAGCAGGCGATCTCGTCCTGAAGACTCCTACAGGGGAAGAGGCAATTTCTGATATTCCTCGTGTTGACAAGATCAGGGATACTATTATTGATTTAATGAAGCATTCAAACAATTAGGCTGGGGAATAAAGAGCAAATTTCGCGTAACATATTCTGGATATTAGAATGCATTTTTATTACTAGTAAGGACTATCCACACTTCAAATCTTTAGCGAAAATAGTTATACACTGACTTTTAGCCAATCGTGGAGCTTCCTTTAACCTGTGCGCCTCGTTTGCGTATCATAGATAATGGGTTTTGGTTCTGAAAAATTTTCAGAAGGGAATTATCGTATAGAATTATGCAAACAGGAGTCAGTAAGAAGCAGGTACGTCTTGAATTGCTTGAGCGCCATTGTAAGCGGTTGGAGAGGTGCATTGCTAGATTAACCTCACGTCACCGGGCAATGCTGCCACGTCAAATCCTCGTTTTGTTCGGCGGCATTTTTCTCTTTATTATGACATCGAGGACGCTTCCGTTATTGGGTTTGGTCTGCATTCTGGGTGCTATTGGCCTTTTCATCTACAATGGACGTATTGTCAAATCATTAAGTCAGAAGATTGACCGCTATAAAGGCCTACAACGCATTAAGCAAACGCACATTGCCCGCATGCGCCTCGATTGGGAAAATATCCCTCCTGTAGAGGACGAATGTGACATCGACCATCCCTTTGAAAACGATTTGCAGATTAGTGGACCACGTTCTCTGCATCAGCTCATCAATACCTGCTACTCCGATGAGGGACGCGCCCGCCTGCACAGTTGGCTACTCAATTGTGTACCCGACCTTGCTAGCATTCGTGCTCGTCAGGAAGTAATACGAGAATTGATATCACAGACCCGGTTTCGCGATCTGCTGCAACTGTACTCACGGCGTGTCATCCTGGATGTCAATGAACAGTGGGATGCCGATGCTGTGTTTATGTGGCTGGATATGCCTCAACAAAACAAGCCACCTCTCTTCGGGCTGATCATCTCCTATCTCCTCTCTGCTGTGCTGCTCTCACTGTTCGGACAACTGCTGCTCTATGGACGTATGCCTATCCTATATATTGCAGCAGCATATGGTGCATCACTGCTTTGGTCTATCCCCATGGCCAAGTATCGCACGCGCCTCTTCATGGATACCTCACTGATGCACGAAATTTTCAAACAACTAGACTCCGTTTTCACATTTCTTGAAAAGTATCCCTATGGCAATCATGTTCATCTGAAGAAGCTATGTGCCCCATTTTATATGGCTGATACCAAACCATCCTGGTTGCTCAAACGCTTGAAGAGTATTTCTCGGGCTGCACAGTTGACACAGAATCAGGTGGTGCGACAAGGGCTACCCTCCGCTATGCCCGAGATAGGTTTCTCGATTCCTTTTCTCTTCAATGCCATTATCCCCTGGGATCTGACGTTGTCCTATCAGCTCGTGCAATGTAAGGATCAAGCCAAAAAGCATCTGCCTGATTGGCTGGAGGCCTGGTATGAGCTAGAAGCTCTCTGCTCACTGGCAAATTTCGCCTACTTGAATCCTGATTACGTCATGCCAGAGCTTGTAGAGGATCGGGAGCAGACGCCTGCCTTCAGTGCAACCCAGCTCGGTCATCCACTGATCCCCGACCACAAGCGCATAGTCAATGATGTGACGATAGAGCATGTTGGTGATATTCTCTTGATTACTGGTTCGAACATGGCTGGCAAAAGCACGTTTCTGCGTACAATGGGCATTAACTTGTGTCTAGCTTATGCTGGCAGTGTTGTCAATGCAACTAGTCTGCATACAGGACTCTATGAAATATATTGTTGCATCAATGTCTTAGATTCGCTTGCAGATGGCTATTCCTACTTCTATGCCGAGGTACGTCGCCTTAGGCTCATACTTGATCGCCTGCATGAAGACACTACCAATCCAGTCTTTGTGCTGATCGATGAAATCTTCAGGGGCACAAATAATCGTGAACGTTCGATTGGCAGCCACGCTTACATCTATGCACTGACCGAAACTCTCTGTCTGGGTGCAATTTCGACGCATGACCTAGAACTGGTCAATATGGATGATGAGTTACCACAACTGAAGAATTACCATTTCCGCGATGCTGTGGTCAATGATGAAATGGTCTTCGACTATCGGCTCTATCCCGGCCCTTGCCCAACAACGAATGCTCTCAAGATTATGCAAAAAGAGGGCTTACCTATTACCTGGAAAAACACCCAGCCAACTACGGTTGGAGACTAAAAAGCAGGGAAGCAAAATGACATACGTTTTGAAAGTGCTTTCATTTGTCCGATCCCGGTTGTTACTCATCACTTTGGGT
>CBJMBI010000150.1:0-8167 GCA_966427955.1 uncultured Ktedonobacterales bacterium | reverse complement strand
TTGGTTTCTCTGTAATAGATTACGATCGTTATCCGGTCGTCAAGCGTGAATGGTGTAAGAAAATTGTTCAGTTAAGAGCAGAAAGGACAAGCTAATGGACATTTACGTCAAACCCTACATCTATCCAGCAACGGATAGTTTCAAAGAAATCAGAGTCTACAAGTTTTTCAGGAAAGTAGGACCTAGGAACTATGAGCTTCTCCCTGGATATGAGGGATGGGGCTTCAGTAGCAAGGCGAAAGCAGAAAAACGTGCTAGAGAGGAGGAAGAGCGAATACGGAAAGAGGAAGAAGCTCAGCTAGAGCAGGATTTGTGCCCGACCGAGCAAGAGCGTGCATGGCTGTATGAGGATGATGATCCTTTTGCAGTGATTTGAATGTAGTGGAAGGCTCAGGCCGCAAACCAAGCCTTCCTAATCTGGAGTGGATGATGGATTGGTTGTCGAGAGCCAATCCATCACAAGAGAGTATAGCAGAAAGGTAAAGATCATGCAGAGCGTATTCACTGAAGCTGAAATTAAAGACCTAGACCAAGACCTTAATCCGCTTCTCATATCCGAGCGCAAAGGCGGTGGTGGTAGCAGACTCAAGCATATTGAGGGGCACAACGCGATAGATCAAGCTAATAGGCTGTTCGGATATGGCAATTGGGGATATAAGGTCATCTCTTGTAAGCCTATCAACCTTATTGATCCGGCGTCTGGTGAGGCTATCGGCGTTACCTATGAAGCTGAAGTGGAGCTACAAGTCAAAGGTTGCATGCCAGTTAGCGACGTCGGACAACAAGCCTGCTCGGTCTGGAATGTAGAGGACGTAGTGATGTCTCGTCGCAAGGATGGCGATGACGGTCCTATCCAGCGATGGGAAAAGCAGAATGCTAGTCGTACAATCGTTGACGCGCATGAGGTAGCACGTAAAGGCGCGATAACTGATGCAATGAAGCGATGTCTACGGACATTCGGGTCTCAATTTGGCAATGGTCTCTATGGGGATGGAAAAGTTCCTCAGATCGATGCAAACGCTATCACTGAAGAGCAGCTCAAGACCGATTGGGCACGCGCCTATAACATTCCTGAGAAGGAAATAGACAGCCGATGGCCTAAGTTCAAAGTGTGGGCACTCCAAGCGGTTGTTCCTGAGTTAGAGCCAGAACATAAGGTCAAGTTGTTTGCAACGATAGAGAAGAAACAGAAATCTGCATAGTTAGTTAGTGTGGGCTGTCATCGCACTGGTGATGGCCCAGAAAGGAATTTTCAATATGGGTACCCTTCGAGTAGAGAAAAACGACGAGAGAGGTACGCAGACCTTTCTCACTTGCGATTCTGGGGCAGCGCTGCTCCAGCGCACCTATCTCGTAGCGCTACCCCTATCTCAATGACACGTATGTCAATATAGATAGTCTGAGCATCAACGGCGAGACGATGGATGCCATTGTCAAAGCTTGGCAAGAATACCGAGCTAGCCAGAAAGAGGTGGTTTAGATGCCAGCATCAACCGACAACAAAGCGCTCTTTGCGCCTATCCCGCCGCTCAATCCAGAAAAACGCGCTCGACAAATCCGAGACGCGCTAGCCCGTCGCAAGATCAAGCCAAAGGGCTTGATAGAGGACATTCTCGGGATCTTAGACCAGATAGTGGCACAAGAGATCAAGCAGTCAGCTTAGGAGGCATATGAACGAACTACAAAAGAAAGTATTACTCTTCCTGCTTGGGCAATTTGCAGGAGAAATGAAGGAAATAGGATGGGTTGATGACGAAAGAGCAATCATGACCCTCTCAGAAGAAGACCGGAAATGGCTCTCTATCATGCTCAAATCTAGAGGCATGAGTGGAGGAAACGATGGTTTCTTCAGCATACACGATTTGATAGTACTTGCTGAGTACTGGCTAATAGGAGAATAGCAAATAGGCACCTGAGCTAGATCGTTTGGTCTAGCTCTTTTTTTGTTGCCTTTCATGAACAATTCATTAACACATCCGCATGGTATAATGACGAAAACCTTATCATTGAAAGGATCGAGATGAAAACAATAAAACGATATGGCTGGATCAGAGACGATTTAGACAAAAGAGACCACGTCTACCAAGCCAGCTATCGTGGAATGTACGCTGATCAGCTTCCAGATAGCGTTGATTTGCGACCAGGATGTCCGCCAGTGTACTCGCAAGGTGAACTAGGCTCATGTACAGCTAATGCCATTGCAGCAGCCCTAGAATTTGATCGTAGGAAGCAGCAGTTACCAGACTTCGTACCGTCTAGGCTGTTCATCTACTTCAATGAGCGAGTCATGGAACATACTGTTAACAGTGATAGCGGTGCTCAGATCCGTGATGGCATCAAGAGTGTCGCAAAACTCGGCGTTTGTCCTGAGAGCGAATGGCCTTATGACATCTCCAAATTCACGGTCCGACCACCTGCACAATGCTACACGGATGCCAAGCTTGACCGTGCCGTTTCGTACCAGCGTGTACAGCAGAACCCCACACAGCTACAAGCATGTCTGGCATCTGGCTATCCAATAGTATTCGGCTTTAGCGTATACGAGAGTTTTGAAAGCCAAGATGTAGCAGTACGTGGAATAGTTCCCATGCCACAAAAGGGAGAGCAATTGCTAGGAGGACATGCGGTATTATGCGTGGGGTACTTCAATGACAGAAAACGGTTTTTAATTAGAAATAGCTGGGGAGACTCTTGGGGCATGCAAGGCTATTGTGAGATGCCATATGAGTACTTACTAGATGAAAACCTAGCAGACGACTTTTGGGTGATCAAGACCGTAGGTTAAGATCTAGGCTCGGGCTTTACCGCTCGGGCCTTACTGCCTTCTAGCGCCTTCACCAGTGCCTTCACAGCTTCCGTCTCCCCTACGATGCTCTTCAACTCCTCGTGCAATGCTCCCATACGCTCCATGCGTGCCGTAATCACCTCGTGCTTGGCTACCTCAGCATAGCCAGTCATGGCCAGCCGAGCCGCTTCACATTCGGCGTCAAGCTGCTGCATAAGACGGGCTACCTCACTGTGATTTTGCATACTATCCTCCCGTGATGCTACAAATGTCTGTATCAACGGATAGCATAGCACAAAGCGGACCATATTGGTCCTCAATCAAGCTTCAATCTCTGCTATAGTAGCCTGAAACTACTATAGTGGCTATTTCGTGCTAGAAGATTTGTTCCCAGGTCGGATTAGACAACTCCGAAAAGACAAGAAGATGACGCAACTCAGGCTTGCTGTTATCATCGGGGTTGATACGAGAACAATTAGACGGTGGGAAACTGGCGAACGGTTCCCTGGACCTGGAGAGATACAGGCATTAGCACAAGCCCTAGGGGTTCCGATCAGAGAACTCTTCTTTTTCCCTAATCACCCCGAGTTCTAAAACCGTCTTATCTCTCCGAGCGTAAAACCCCTGCATTTATGCAGGGGGAGTGTCAGAACCGCATAATAGATGAGTTTACTTCATGATCACACACGATTATGGAGTATTTAGCATGCCCTCATTGAGAAATCTTCACCAAAAAGCCAAATCTCAACCATTTCTTAACTCGTCTTTATAAAATCTTTACAAATTTCCCCTAGGTAGAACTCCTGATTTATTGTGTACAATTAGAAAGCTACAGACGCGCAAATCACCACAAAACATTTACACAAGAATAATGGAGAGAGTCAATGCTGACTTCACACGCAACTGCATCCACACATGCATATGTGTCCTCACACTCGCAACGAGTACGATATGTCCATACAACACGGACGAGTTTACGGGATTTTGACGCTCCCGATTTTGGGTAAATCGGCTCAACCCGCTTCCCCGTATGACTCAGGGGCTATATACATAAAAATGGATATCCTCTTTTAGATACAGACATACGGACAATAGATGTCCATAATTGGATGCATCTTGTTCGCTCTCCCAAAGCAGAAAGGAAGAAAGATGGAAGTCGCAAACCTGCAAGAAAAAAGCATCAGTTTTACACCACGCGAAGAGCAGATTTTAAGGTTGTTAGCGGATATTAAAACAAATGATGAGATGTGCAAGCAACTTTCCATTACAGAAGGCACGCTGAACAATCATTTCAAGAATATTCAACGTAAAATACACATTTCAGGTTCAAGAAAAGTCCTCCTCATCAAGTATGCCATCGACCATGGCTATGGCAGAAAGGCGGTAACTGCATGATCAGCAAGATCCTTCAACTTCTGCCAGGAACCGACAATACCAAGGCTAGAAAGCTCTACCGAACGCTTCTAGAGCACCACCAACAAGCATCCTGCATTATTTGTAAGTCTTATCTCCAATATGACTGTATGATCGTCAAAGGCAGTCTATTGGAGCATATCAACGACATTGCAGGATACCAGATCAACCTCAAAGACCTGCACAAGATCCAACAAGTCAAACTCATAGAAATAGAAGAGATCACACCACGTCAGCATCGTATCGTGTTTCTTGAGCAGCTTAAGGTGCAAACAGTATGAAAGCTCTATTTTTAGATGCCATTGCTTTCCTTATTTCTCTCGTCATCCTGTGTATATTCGTCCCTTTCTACCTTCCATGCCTCATTATCATGTGCATTCGAGACGCATATGCGGAGGATAGAGAGAATTCACGCATGCACAGACGAATAGAGCAATATCTTAGTTCTCAACAGGATGATGAATATCCTCAAATACACGCATGGTAGCGTATGTATGAATGGTATGTAGTTATTGCGTGTATCGTGTATCTTGTGCTTTATCTTCTTATTGCAATACTGCATACCAGACATAACAGGATGCATCAACCAGATGAGAGCTACTATGTCATCCATGACGAAAATGGCGAAATGCATTTAATTTGGATAAAGGATCTAAAGGATGAAGGATCTAAAGCACAGAGACAGGACCGAACTCACTCCAAGAGAGATTGAGATGCTAGACCTACAAAAACAAGGACTCACTTATGATCAGATTTCTCAGGAGCTAGGCATATCAAGAGGCACAATCAAGGCGCATATCCTCAGTGCGAATTTACGTCTACGAGCAAAGGATTATTTGCATTATGACGCCAAAACAGAGTGAAGCGCTAGAACTGCAAAAACAAGGTCTCACATACGTAGAGATTGCCTATCATCTAGGCATCTCAGAAGCAGCCGTGAATGATCGTCTCGCAAGAGCTAGAAGACACCTAAATGGCGTAAAAGCTCTAAAGAAAAATAAATATGGCAAGAAGCTCTTTCCAAGAGAAGTGGAGCTATTGGAGCTAAAACGCCAAGGACTCTCTCACGTCCAGATTGCGGAAGAGATGCATATTACCAAAAGAACCGTCAAGAACTACATGAACAATATCCGCAAGAAAGGCGTGATAGTAGGCAGAAGGATAAATAGGAGGATACAGAATGAAAACTAACACCGTCCTTGAACTGCATAGCTTGAAAGAGCTGGTCATTCTACGCAAGACCATACAGGACCGGATGAACATCCTACAAGCGGCTGAAGACTCGCTCACCTATAAGAGACAGGACACCATCGAATACCTCACACTCGGGCAAATCCTGGTGAGGCTACCAGAGCCGAGCCTGCTCACGCCGCAAACTTGCACACAAGAAGACATACAGTCATAGAAAGAGAGTGAGCGAATGAGCGTATTTCAATGGCTATTTGGGATCACTGACTTAGATATCTTGACCATAGCAGCACTATACCAGCTTACAGTCATCACCGTATTTGTCCTGTTTGCGGTACGCATAGGGGACGTGCGAACGCTAGACGATCTGCTACCACAAGACGATTTTGAGCACAAGACAAACCAGCAATAGGAGGATTTAGTATTATGGCAGTTAATATTGAGACCACAAGTTTTGTAACCCTTCCCTTGGACAAGATTGTATCCAGGCTAAAGATACGCCGTATTAGCGCAAGAGGAGTTAAGCGTCTTTTAGAAAGCATGAGATGGGCGGGCTTTCTGGAGAACTATCCGCTTATAGTTGTGCTGCTAGAAAATGGGACTTATTTGCTTGTGGATGGCAACCATCGTTATGAAGCTGCTAAGGAACTAGGTATCCTGCTTGTCCCTTGCATCATCAAAAAAGGACTATCAGAAGCGGAATGCTATCAATTGGCAATACAAGCAAACAATGCTACAGAGTCATCAGTTCCCCCAAATCTTATTGCCTATGCAGAATTTGTATGGGATAGGCTAGCAGAAGTAGACGAGAATGACCCAGAACAAGACACAGACAAGAAGAGAAAGAAATACACACAATCTGATGTGGCTAAGATGTTGGGATGGAGCAGAGAACGAATAGCCCAATACGTCATGCTCAGCAAAATCAAGAAGAAACCTTGGGAGATCATTGTTACGAGTTTTGAGCAAAGCGTAACAGGCAGTGAAGAAGGGTCCGTAACACAGAGTGTTACGTCCGTAACATTCAATGAAAATATGCTACGTCCTATCCTTGATCTTAACGAAGACCAGCAACTAGAGCTTGTTCGAGACTTATCAACTGGCAAGATCGAGAAAAATGCATTCACAAAGCTGGCAAAGGCATACAAAGCGCGTAACGAGATCAAAGACTACGCAATGAAAAAGCTAGGGAATATAGGTGAAACCTATACAACCAAGCTTATAGGAGAAATAGACAACGGGGCCTATGACAGTGAATGGCAAGCAGACAAAGAGCATAAGATACACCTCAAACTAGATAAGCTCATACAGTCCATTCGCGATGAATGGGAGCAAAAGAGCAGCTATCGCCTTATCTCAGGTGACTTCTACGAAGAAATTCAGAAGATAGCTGATGGTAGTATTGACCTCGTCCTAACCGATCCTCCCTACAACATAGCCCGTGAAAACGAATTTGAGCTACAAGGACGTTCTAACATCTCCCAGGACTTCGGAGAGTGGGATAAGCACGAAGATAGTGAGTTTATCGCGATGTTCTCTGCTTGGGCCATAGAGTGGGCACGTGTGCTTAGAGAGCAAGGATCAGGCTATGTTTTCACCTCAGATAGCTATATCTCGGACCTGAGAAAGGCTCTAACACAAGCTGGTCTACACGTCAAGGCGACTATCGTTTGGCACAAAAGTAATCCAGGTACTCAGGTTGTAAAGACCAACTTCAAGAGCAGTGTCGAATATATCCTCTTCTTTACCAAGGACAAAGGAGGCCATACGTTCAACTGGCAAGGTGAGAATGAGATGCACAACTACATAGAAACTCCTATCTGCGGAGGGAATGAACGCCTGAAAAATGCCAGAGGTGAGACTTTACATCCTACCCAAAAACCTGAAGTCCTTATACAGCATTTCATGAATATAAGCAGTAACCGTGGTGATATGGTGCTAGACGGATTTATGGGAGTTGGCACAACTGGTAAGGTATCTAAGACTCTAGGCCGTAAGTTTATTGGGATTGAGCAAGACAAGGCATATTATGATGCTGCTGTAAGGAGGTTGGCAGATGAGCAATAATAATTATCAAGAGGATTTTCTCTTTGGTAACGAGAAGTACCAAGATCTGCTAGACGCTCATTTCTACCCACATATCTCAGGAGGACAACAGACTAAACGCTTTGACAGCGAAAGCGTTCATGATAAAACATGCCAAAGGAAATTAAAGGTAGATTTAGAGATACAACTAAACGATGGTTTTTGGCATTTCGTAGAAGAAAAAGTGGTGAGGTGGCCTGAAAACAACAGGCCACACAAAGCCTTTTACTATGAAACAGAGTCTTGTTCAAGGTCAGGACTTATCACACCTGGATGGATGCAAGATAGCGAAACTGAGTACCTCATGTACGCTTTTGAGATACTCGATTGTGGGCTTGATATCTATCTCTCAGCTTTCCAGAAACTAAAAACCAAATTCTGGGAGGAGCTAAATAAAAACCCCTACTGTTTTAAGTGCCACAGAAACAGAGGCAAAAACGAGTCGCAAGGCCGGATAGTCCCTATCAGTTTCACCACTAATGCCACATACACAAAAAGGTTTCTCCTACACTTAGATGGCAGATGTGAACAAGTGCCCTTTAACACTATTTTCTTGCCCAATGGCTTGAAAGCATCTGCATAGCCGTCTCATTATTTCAATAGGAGCTGTATATATGAAAGGCATTAACGAGGTTACATGCATAACACGAAAACGCTTGCTATCACTAGCTGAGCATGGTATTATACACCTAGAGA
>CBJMBI010000149.1:0-8226 GCA_966427955.1 uncultured Ktedonobacterales bacterium | reverse complement strand
TCCAAATCTCACGGATCGGGATGAGAGCGCCGCCTTTTCTCTTGACAGCATGGAGCATTTCTGCTAGAAATACTCCATGGAGACCGAAGCAAGACAAACCATGATGGTCTGGAAGAAGACCCAGAAGCTTTTGCGCTTGGTTGCGGCCAAGACTGGCGAAAGTCTCGTGGTGACAATGCATCGTCTTGCTGAAGAGGAATACCAGCGCATCCAAAAAGAACAGCAAAAGGAGCAAAAATCTGGTGAGTCAGATAGTGAACACGGTACAGATTTACCGCTTGTCTCCCTCTCCAATGCTCTTTGCTCGTTTGAGAGAGGCTCAGATGGAGGCCGCCAAAGTCTGGAACCTCTGTGTCGAGATCCACAAACAGGCAAGAATGAGTCATTCCAAGTGGCCTGGGCGAAACGCGCTGCAAAAGGCAACCAAAGGTGGACAATTTGCTCTGCATAGCCAGTCTGTGCAGATGGTCGTCCATGCCTTCCTTGCCAACATTGAGACCACACGCAAACTCCGCCAAACCCATCCCCAAATGAAGATGAAGTATCCCTGGAGAGAAAAACGCTTCTATCCGGTCAAGTGGCCTGCTCAAGCTGTAAGTCGTGAAAATGGACGGGTTGTCCTTCCCATGGGCAAAGGCCGTGACTCTCTTGTTTTGCCTCTTGACTTGCCTGAAAACAGTGGGGCTTGCAGTCTTGTTTGGAACAGCGGCTTTGAGCTGCATGTCTGTATTGAGACGCATGAAGCCGAAGAAGCACCAGGATTGGTTCATACAACGGTTGACTTGGGTGAAATCTACTCGGCAACTGTCTCGACGAACACGGGAGAGGCCTTGATCGTGACAGGTCGTGGCATCCGCTCGCTCAAGAGGCAACGATCCAAGCAACTTGACAAGCTTGCCAAAAAGCAATCAAGATGCAAAGAACACTCTCGCAGATGGAGAAAGCTGCAAAGAGCTAAGAACAAGATCAAGGCAAGAGCAGAACGCCGCGTTCGTGACCTGCGTCATAAAGCTACCAGTCTTGTGATCGACTTCTGCCAAGAAAAGAAAGTTGGCTCTCTCTTCATTGGTAATCCTCACGGCGTCCGTAACCGCAATTCGGGTCGTCACCACAACCAACGAATGTCCTTGTGGGAGTATGGCAAGGATATCGACTACCTCACTCATAAATCCAAACAGGCTTGCATTATGAGCTTCACTGGCACTGAACGAGGCACAAGCAGCCAGTGTCCTGTCTGCAAGCATAAACACAAGCCCAAGGGAAGAAATTGGGCATGCCGCAAATGTGGCTTCACAGGCCATCGTGATATTGTCGGCAGTGTCAATATGCATCCGCTCGCTTTTGGTGAGCATGTGTCGTTTCCTCGTTGCGTCACGTATCTACGCCCTGGGCTTTCCAGGAGTAGTAGTAGGGCAGACACGCCCCTGGCATCACCTGATGCTTGTTTTGTCAGGGACGCTAGTGGGCCGTCTATCACAGCCGACGGGTCAACCACTGCTCTTGGAGCAGGTCCCTACGGGGACAGGCCATACCGTCGGAGTGCGATAGAAGCTTACCCGCTTCTAGCGGGTTAAGAGTGTCACAATAATATAAAATAAAGGAACTCCTACTAGCCAGATCACGACAGACTTCAATGCTAGACTGACGTTCTCTCCACACTTTTGCTAGAGGAGTTCCATCCCTTTTTAGATCCCAGAGTTGCCCCAAACCTTCGAGGTCACTCTTGTCTAGCTAGTTAGACCAGTTGAACCAACCCCTGGAAGGTATTCCCAGCCATCACAAACCGCCCTCTCCATGCGAGGAACCTGGATTGACCGCCGTAAGGTATTTCCAGCCATCACTAACTCCAACTTTACCAAGGGTGTAAATTGAGATGGTTTTATTCCTCGTATCGCCATTCAGATCAAAGCTTTGGTGACCAGTCACACCATCATAATTTGTCTGCATGATCGCATCAATGACAGCCTGACGGAAAGTCTTTGCCTGCGCACTGGCATTTGAATTGGCAGGAGGAGTTGCCTGCTTGTCAATTGCAGCTTTGATTGCACGCATGAGAATCCATGCATCATCATAACCGCCACCACTATAAGCACCTGGATTACCATATTTTTTCTGGTACCCATCAAGAAAGTCCTTCGCCTTACTGACCTGACTGGCATCGATACCAGGCACCGAACCATAGACAGAGCCACCCCCTAAAGGAATAACAGACTGAGCAAAAATGCTGGTCTTTGTGCCATCACCAACAATAAATGACGTCTTCTCCAAGCCTGCAATCTTGCCCATCTGCTCACGAATGGTTGTCCCTCCAGTCGCATCAGTGCCACCAAAGAAGATCACATCTGGATGCTGACTTGCAGCAGTTGTCAGCACATTACTATAGTCATTTTGGACTTTGATACTCGTACTTGTCCCATTCGTGATAGTACCCCCAAGTACATCATGAAAGGTATGAATAAAGTTCTTAGCTAAGCCTGTACCATAAGTTTCAGTATCATCAATAACAAAGGCGCTATGATAATTCAATGTCTTGAATGCGTACTCTGCTAAAGCTGCTCCTTGAAATTGATCGAGCGTCGCTGTACGAAAAAATGTTACCTTGCCAGTTGGACGCAGTTTCTGAGACAACGCATTGGGACCAGAACATTCCCAGCTAGGAGTATCCTGCGTGAGACAGTCGTTGGAAGTAGAAGGACTGATCATAGCAACAGGAGCCTGATTTGCAGTAGGCATAACAGCCTGAGCAACACTACTATTGAATGGGCCAATAATTCCAGCTACAGCAGCATCGCCAATGAGATCTTGGATATTTTTGAGGGCAACAGATGAATCGTGAGCACCACTAGGCCCTACATCATCCTTATGATCAAGGACAAATGTGTAACCGGGTAGAAAGTTTTGGCTATTGGCCTCATCCACAGCATACTGCACTCCGTTTTGTGCAGGCAGACCATTGCTCTGATCCTTGCCACTGACAGGAAAATCAGAGCCGATTTTGATGATCTTTGCTGCTTGATTAGTGCCAGTACCAGTTGTTCCTGCACCGCAAGCAGTTAACAAAGATAAGAGTAAAGGAATGCTCAACGTAAAGAAAAAAATACGAGACCTTTGTTTCTGCATAATGTTGTTTAAACTCCTTCAACACGCTAAAAATCTGATAACAGTTGGGAAGAGGAGGTGATGACCACGGGAATCTTTTCTATCAATCAAAAGACATTCCCGCACAGTATACTGAGAGACTATAACACATTGACTCAAAAATTGCAAGATGATATCATGATGGCATGAAAATAAAACGAAAGGCAACCACACTTCGTCTCTCAGAGCAAGACTTGAAAGCCATTCTGGCTATTCGTCTGCATACTGGAATCACCAGTGATAATCAAGCCATTATTTTTGCTATCCATACTACAGCTAATCAATTACAACAGAAAGGAGAGAGCAAGGACTAAGTAAAGCCAACAAGAAACCCGCCTATTAACAGAAGCGGCGCGAGAAGTCCCATCCAAATCTCACGGATCGGGATGAGAGCGCCGCCTTTTCTCTTGACAGCATGGAGACCGAAGCAAGACAAACCATGATGGTCTGGAAGAAGACCCAGAAGCTTTTGCGCTTGATTGCGGCCAATACTGGCGAAAGTCTCGTGGTGACAATACATCGTCTTGCTGAAGAGGAATACCAGCGCATCCAAAAAGAACAGCAAAAGAAGCAAAAATCTGGTGAGTCAGATATTGAACACGGTACAGATTTGTAGTAGGGCAGACACGCCCCTGGCATCACCTGATGCTTGTTTTGTCAGGGACGCTAGTGGGCCGTCTATCACAGCCAACGGGTCAACCACTGCGAATGCCAGCAGGTCCCTACGGGGACAGGCCAAACCGTCGGAGTGCGATAGAAGCTTACCCGCCTCTAGCGGGTTGAGAGTGTCACGAGGATAAGTATGTATCGAAGAAGGCATCAACCCTGGCAATATATCCGGCAGTGTCAACACTAAACGACTCCGCGTGTTCAGCAGTCGGTACCACCCAATATTGCTTGGGACCGGCCGCCGCCTGGAAGAGTTCTTGCATTCCAGAAAGAGGCGTTATTGTATCTGCATTCCCATTGACAAAAAAAAGAGCAGGGTGTTTCGGGAGATTCCCTATCATATCAATAGGACGCGCCTTCGTAATATCAACACCATAGACCTTCTCAACCAGTTGTCTATCTGCATCACGCGCAATATCACTAGGAACATCACCGGGGACACGTGTGGCATCAACAGGACAACTCTCTAAAACAAGGGCGGAGATCTCACTAGTCTTTGATGCAGCTAAGACTGCCGCCGTTGCTCCCATCGAAAGGCCAAGTACTCCTATTTTACTAGACGCGGTGTCGGGAAGCGTGTGTAAATAATCAATAGCAGCTAGAATATCTTCTGATTCGACCATTCCAAGCGTCGACATTACCCCCTGACTACGACCATAGCTCTGAAAGTCGAATAATAACACGTTATAACCATGATTATAGAGAAAAGCAGCACGTTGGATCATTGAGACACGGTTGCCTGGTGTCCCGTGCGTTAGGATAATGACTGGAGCCAAACGTAAACGGATAGCAAGCCAACCAGAGAGTAAATTACCACGCTTGTTATAAAATGAGACATCCACAACAGGCAATTCATTAACATCTTTCGCATTAGGGATTGGCTCACCCCTCCCCGGGTATAGGCCTTGTGTTAGTTCCTGTAGCTGGCTATTATTTAGATCACTAGTATCAACTATTGCATCCTGATTAGATCTAAGCAGAAATGGAGAGACACTCTTCTTTACACCACTCGATGATATGCTAGGAATATTATCCTTCGTCAGATTTATGGCCCTATTTCCGGTGACTGTTCCTGTAACATAACATAGCCAGCTACTTGTAACTACAAAAGCTAAAGCTAAAACAGATATAAGCCTTTTAATTAATGGCAACAAATGCATACATACTGCTCCACAAAATTTGCTCTATCTGGGGAACTTGCGACAAAATCGGTCAAAGGCAGCGGCTACCTGAGATTGTGTTTCAGCAAGTGAGCCACTATTATCAATAACTTCATCGACAAGTTCTAATTTACCGGCGATATCTGGTTGGGCACGTATACGCATTCTCGCTTCATCCATACTGAGCCGATTACGTGCCATCAAACGCGCAATCTCTTGTTCCTCTGAACAAAGCACTAACCACTTACTTTGACAAAGTGCACTAGACCCCCCCTCCAGAAGCTTAACCGCATCAATGATTGCTATACCTGAGGTACTCACCAGTTTTAGTTCATCTAGCAGGACCTCCCTCACAGCTGGATGTACGATGCGCTCCAGCTTAGCTAGAGCACTAGCGTCCTGAAAGACAATTGCTCCTAATGCTTTGCGATCAATGCTGCCATCAGATGCGAGGACTCCTCCTCCAAAAGCTTGGGCCACTTGCTGGGCAATCGGTAACCCTTTTTGATAGAGTTGATGGACAATACTATCCGCATCAATATAGCGCTCAGCGCCTAACTCAAGCAGCATTCGTCCCACAGAACTTTTGCCACAGGCAATATTGCCCGTTAGCCCAATAGTACGCGACATTGACCTCAAATAGCCCTTTCATATTATCCTTCTCTAGGTCTCTAGCTTTAGTCACAGGATTCCTAAACTCAGATGGCTAGAGTAGACACTTTTTGAACGGATTATCAATTAGGCACGGTTCACCTGTCAGAGTCATTATTACACGCTCCATGCAGATTTAGTTGGTGCTAGAAACATTACGCTTCTCGGCATGGGGTTTCTGACTCGCTAGCACTTTCAGCAGACAGAATGAGAAATGGAACTGGCCAGGACAAACAAAGGATATCTTGTTACCATCAGAGGGACAAGTCTCAACGACATACACACAGGGAGATACGATTGCCCCTATACTATCCCAAAAGTACCCTTTTGTCTTGTTTCTTACCATTACACAGGCTCCATATCGTACAATAACCTAACAATATACTAGAATACAAGACGTCAAGGAGAGCCAAGGGGAACCGATGAGCAGACACGTGGGGTTGATCATTGGAATAAATCATTATCAAGATAGCACATTTTGCCCATTGCAATTTGCCGAAAACGACGCCAAAGCTCTTGCTCAATGGCTAGTCAATAGCAAAGGAGGAAAGTGGTCTCCTCCAGATGTACAACTTGTGCAAGGACGGCATGCAACACGAGAACTTACAACGTCATTGATTACACAATTGTGTACCAGGGTTGCTGAGCCGGGAGACATTGTCCTGATCTATTTTGCTGGACATGCTTTTCTCGACGTTCAGACCGGAGATGGATATCTGGCACTAGCAAATACACGCACCCAAGACGCATCAAGCGGTCTCGGTTTGCGTACTCTTGTTCACAATATTTTCCCCCAAAGCCGCGCCGCACAGATCCTATGTATTCTCGATGTCTTCCAAACAGGCGAACTATGGAATATGCGCCGCTCATCTCCATTCGACATGAAACCCTTGCTGGGACTCTCTATTGCAAATACGCTCCAACACCAGCAAAATCGGCTCTTGCTTTGCTCTTGTCGGGGCAATGATGTCGCACCTGAAACTGGAGAACGCAACGTCGGCACCTTTGCTCACAACATGATTGTAGGCCTATGTGGTCCCGCAAGTGATCCAACAAATACAGGTAATGTTACACTCCCCAAGCTTCATGCTCATCTTCTCAATGTTTTAGGAGAACAACATCGTCCCCAACTTTTCGGCCAACAGCATCCTCCATTGGCACTGGTAGGAGAACCTTCCCTCTCAGATGCACAGCAAGTGACAAACAACCAGACAGAAACAGCATCTCCAAAACCTTTTTCCACTCTTGGCATACGCAACAAAGTCACAACAGACCTAAAATCTTCTCCCTCTCCTAGCTTACAGAAAAGTAGTAGCCTATTGAAACCGAAGATAACCCCGCAAGCTTCCGTTGCGACACAAACACCCTTACCACAACAGGAACCTTCCACTTCTGGTCACATTTTTGCACCAGCTCTTGAAGAACATCGTCAACAACAATGCCAAGCAATGCTAGCTCAGGCACAGCAACTTTTACAGAGCCAGAACTACGCAGCAGCATTTGATACTGTGGAAAAGGCTTTAAACATGGAGCCCACCAATACCTCAGCCTTAATGCTCAAAGGACAAATTCTAGGCGCTGGAGGACGTTTTCAAGAAGCATCCGCTGTCATTGAACAAGTTTTGCAAATAGATCCAAATCATGCGAAGGCTTGGAGCTTGCGCGCAATGGCCTTGAGTAATATGGGACAACATCAGTTAGCCCTTGCTGCAATCGAACGTTCGTTAGAACTCGATCCCAGAAACGAAACATATACGATCAAAGCCAATATTATGGCAAATCTGACGGGCGAACAAGGCAACAGCTCACATGGCTCTCCTTCTAACCTGAGTGATAGCAAGCAAGGACAACAAGTCCATGAAAATTCGCGTGCGCTTTTTATTGGTGCCGGACTTCATCTGCTTGGCTTGATTTGTGGAATAGCCGGGATAGGACTTCTTATTTTCAGTCAGTTGCCAAGCCCCATAGGGCTCTTGATAGCAAGCTTTGGTCTGGCAGCATTGTGTATAATTGCAGCATATGGTGCTTTCCGCTATGGCGTTTCACATCTCATGCTTACGCTGCTCGTCTGCCTGCTCATTGGAGGAATATTTGGGATCACATACAAACTTGGTTTCTCAAGTATTATGATCATTATCAGCAATGACAATACACCTATACATTTACTTCAATATCTGTTTTTGTCTATCTGGATGATTGCGGCAGCTACTATCCCGCTTGTTCTAGCAATTGGAGGATTTGTCAGCAGCTTGATTTTACGCACACGCAGATCGTGAGAAGAAAACTGTCTAGCTTAGCTAGCCACATCGGCTAAGCGTTCCCATTCTGCAAATAACTCGTCTACACACACTTTCGCCTGCTCATAGTTGGTGGATAACTGAGTGAGCTGTTCAGCATCGGCGACAAGAGCAGCCTGGGCTAATTGCTCTTCCAATGACCGAATGTGGGCCTCTGCTTTCTCAATATCACGCTCAACGTCTTCGACCGTGCGGATCTTGCTCTTGCCCTCTTTTTTTCTCGTTGATTTAGCTGAAGACACGGTAACAGGCTTCACTTCCTCTCCAGTCTTTACAACTTTACCGGGAGAAGCATTTTGTTCCATGCGTTG
>CBJMBI010000148.1:0-8228 GCA_966427955.1 uncultured Ktedonobacterales bacterium | reverse complement strand
GTCAAAGCAAGAAGCATGGAAAATCCCCTCACCCCCACACCAAATTATCAAGAACACAGAAGTCCTATGCCATCTACCAATTGGCCACTTCCAGCGTATACACTCTATAATAAGGAGCGCTATTCCCTCTGCTAGGTAATGCCTCTTTTCTAGGGCTAGAGCATAGGAGCCTCCTCTCTCATTCTGACAAAGTATTCACTTGTTTGTACTTCTTCATGAATATTTGCCTATTGACATCTATGCTATTCTTCTCCTTGTAGTACATAAACAATTAAATAGTGTTTTGGTGGGTTCCAGGGTAAAACGCTCCCCTGGGTAAAAGCACTAGCGTGCAAGTTTAAGATGTTGCCAACTGGTGCCGAGTTGTTTTTGAGAGTATTGTGTTCACTCGGGGAAGTTGAAATCACCGTAGGCTTGGGCAGAGCCTGCATGAGCGGCTGCCAGTGGGTACATTCCGTTCGACTTTTGCGCGAAGCCCCCAGCAAAAGCTTAGGGGAGTCGTCACAATATATCTGTGTTTGTAGAGCATAGGCTGCTACTGGCACTCTTAGAAGAAATACCCCGCTAAGCAGTGTTGCTCATTGTGGAGATAAGGAGAAAATGCTTCCATGGCCAAAAAGATCTTGATAATGGATGATGATCCTACAATTGCCGATCTGTTGACTGAAGCCCTAGCGGATGAAGGGTATGATACACGTATGACAACTCAAAGTCTGCGTTTCTATGATACAGTCCGCGAGTATGAGCCAGACCTGGTCATGCTTGATTTGATGATGCCTTATCTGGATGGTCGAGATGAACTCAAACTGATGGCAATGGGAGTTGATCACCAAATCCCCGTTATCGTCGTCACTGCCTATCTAGGTGCTGCAAATGAAGAGAAAGAGTTCCGTGAAGCAGGTGTTGTACATATTGTCTATAAGCCCTTTGATCTCGATAAACTTGTTGAACTGGTGAAAAAGACGATAGGAGAACCTGGAGAAAGCAACACATGAGTGACTCCCCAAATCCAGCTGTACGTGTAGCTCTCGATGTGATGGGAGGCGATAAGGCCCCTGCTGAAACGGTTTTAGGGGCTGTTCATGCGGCTAGAGAATATGGCATGGGTATTTATCTGGTGGGAAAGGAAGATACTATACGTGCCGAACTAGCGCAACACGATATCAATGGATTGGATTTACCCATTGTCCATACTGATGAAGAAATCACCATGGATGATCATCCAGCTACCGCTGTGCGGCGAAAGAAAAATGCGTCGATGCTTCTAGCTTTACAGTTAGTACGTGATGGAAAGGCATTGGGAGCAGTCTCTGCAGGCAATAGCGGTGCAATGCTAGCTGCTTCGCTGTTCACACTCAAACGCCTTCCCGGCGTGGATCGTCCCGCTCTTGGTGGCATCTTCCCTACTCTTGCTGGCAGTGGCACATGCTTAATCATTGACATGGGAGCTAATACCGACTGCAAACCAGAATACCTGCAACAGTTTGCTCTTATGGGTTCTATTTATATGGAGCGCATCTTTAAGATCCCAGCTCCCCGGGTTAGCCTACTAGCCAATGGAGAAGAAGAGACAAAAGGTAACCAGTTAGTCATTGAAACACATCAATTGTTGAAAGCCAATGCTGCACGCCTCGGTATCAATTTTATTGGGAATATCGAAGGACGTGATATTCCCGTCGGTGGAGCTGACATCGTGGTATGTGATGGCTTTGTTGGTAACGTTGCCCTTAAGCTTAGCGAAGGATTGGCCGAATCGTTAATCAAACTATTGCGAACCCAGATGACTAGTACCCTACCTAATAAGTTAGCTGCTGCGGTACTTAAACCTAGTTTAAGCAAAGCGTTCAAAAGATTGGACTATGCTGAATATGGAGGTGTTCCTCTCTTAGGGGTTAACGGCTCTGCAATTGTCTCACATGGCCGCTCCAATGCCAAAGCCATCAAGAATGCCCTACGTGTGGCTCATCAGGTAGCCGAAATGGGAGTAGCGCGCGCAATCGCTGACGGGTTGAGTAAATTGCAAAGCCAGCAAACTACTACAAGTTAGCGAGAAATCCTGTGAGAACTCGATCCTATGTCTTCTTCGGATGACGCTTTAATCAGCTAGGCTTGCCAGCCCAACTGACTGATGCTACAATCTATCCAATAGCTATTCCACCCGACTGTTAGATAGAGAGAAACGTTTGCAACCAATTTGCATTTCTTAAAGAGATCCCAATCCCATGCCACGACAACGATTGCTTACAACAGGTATCACGGTCATCTTAAGCATTTTGATATATATCTTTACCATGCCCATGATGACTGTACCAGTGGCATGGGCACATGCCTATGTTATCGGCTCCGATCCAGTAGATGGTTCGACAGTTGCTCAGATGCCCAAAACAGTCCATATCTACTTTAATGCCCCCATCGGCTCTCTCAGTAGTGCACATGTCTATTTTCTTCAAGGCGGCAATCTTATTGATGTAGGAGCCAATACCGGTCAGGTTGCTCCATCGAATCCACATGAGCTTGTTATACCAATAAAGACTCCCAGTACTGAGCCCAAAGGGGGTTATGAGGTTATCTGGAGCGCTGTGGCTAATGATGATGGGCATACTACTAATGGCATTATTGGCTTCAACGTCGGCTTCTCTAACCTCGCTGGCTTCTCAGGAACTCCTATATTGGGTCCAAGCACTAGCAATGATCTGGAAAACATACATACCCTCGATTTGACTGCCTTATTAGCAATTCTGTGGGAATGGCTCGTCTTTGTTGCACTACTTGCCTGGATTGGCATTGTGGTTATGGAGCAGTTTGTATTAAGGCACTACGGGCGTGGCCTAACATTGCTTGCTCAAGTCAAAAAGCAGACCTACTCGTTACAACGGATCTGTTTAGTAACTCTCTTCATTGGAGAAAGTATTTTAATTCTTTTACGAGTAATACGTCTAATACAAGTGCAACATAGTGCTAATTTTCCCCTGGCATTAGCACTGATGATGATTGCTCAAACAAACTATGGCCATATCTGGCTGTTACGCATGATATTGGTTGCACTGCTAATGGGCTTGCTGTATTGGACACATCAATCCAACAAGAATAGATCTCGATCCCAGTCAGCCCAATCTACCTCCCGTTCCGATCCAGAGAAGCTCCAGACAACAGAAGAAGTTCAGGCACCCAACATACATCAGATAGATGAAACAGGAAATTTAGAAGAATCTACTGAAGTAATACCAACTCTGCTACCACTCAATTATCGCATCGGATGGCTCACCCTGATAGGGCTGCTCACTTTGCTGTTCGGACTCACCAGTCCTGCTGCGCAGGTACTCCAGCCACATTTTAGCGCAATCCTCTTTGACTGGCTTAACAACATTGCTTTAGGCATCTGGTTTGGTAGCTTTGCCTATTTGAGTTATGCCCTATTGCCACTTTTCAAGAGCAAAAATAGAGCATACAATGCAGAGCTACTAGCTACATTGTTGCAAAGGCTGACACCAGTTCTGTTAATCAGCATCAGTATTGAACTCCTTAGTCTCTTTTTCTTGAGCGAGGCAAGCATTCATGACCAGCAACAACTATGGTCCGATCCCTATGGGATTGTGCTGACAGCCCAAGTAATTCTGATAGCAATTTCTGTGCTCTTAAGTGCATACATCCTGTTTGTGTTACGCCCTAGTATTATCCATCAAACTGTTGTGCAAGGTGAGAGAGCAGATGTAGATGCGGGACGCCGTTTGAAGTCTACAACCGGTCTACTTTCTGTGTTAGGAATAGGCATCTTGTTATGCTCTGCATTGATGTCCTTTTTCGCACCCCCTATTGTTTTTCCCGATGTAACCTATACCAATCAGTTAGAATCGCCAACCAATGCAGTCAATACACAGACCAAACAACTTGGCTCTCTCTCTGTCACCCTGGAGCTATTGCCGGGACATCTCGATCAGTTTAACACAGTTATTATAGTCATTAAGGATAAAAAGGGTAAACCAGTTACTGATGCCCAAGTACAACTTACTATCAACATGCAGATTATGGATATGGGAACAGCGCATGCACTTATCACGGGCGGCAATTCTGTCTATGCCGCAACTTTTGACCCACATCAGGCATTTACTATGGCAGGCCCTTGGGTCATTAAGGTCGAGATTCAACAGCCAAATCAGCAAGCTGTCCAGGATACATTTGGAGTCATGCTGTCGTGAGCTTAGCGCCAGAGATTGCTCATCACAAACATTAGATTGGCAGGTCGCTCGGCCATACGCCGCATCAAGTAAGGGTACCACTGCGAACCATAGGGAACATAGACACGCATGTTATAACCCTGCCCTACTAGCTTCTCTTGCAAGTCCCGACGGATACCGTAGAGCATCTGGAATTCAAAAGATGATTTGCTGATACCATGGTCACGCACGTGCTTACAGGCAGCATTAATTATTGCTTCATCGTGAGTAGCAATGGCAGGGTAGTTGCCTCGCGAGAGCAGCATTGTCATCAATTGCACATAGTTATGGTCAACATCGCTTTTGTTCTGATAGGCAATTGGTTGCTGCTCTTTATAGGCACCCTTGACTAGACGGACCCGTACACCCTGCTTGATCAACTGCTCAAGATCCTCCTGGCTACGATAGAGGTATGACTGAATCACAGTACCAACATTTTTGAAAGCCTCGTGCATACGCAAGGTCATATCGATTGTCCGCTCTGTATAGTCTGAGCTTTCCATATCAATACAGACAAATGTATTTTGTTTATCAGCTTGCTCTAGCACATTACGCAGGTTTTCTTCACAGAGTTCTTTGGAGATGTCAAGTCCAAGAGCAGTCAGTTTGACAGAGATGTTGGCATCAATCTGGGTTCTCTCAATGAGATTGATTGCTTTGAGATAGTCCTGGACAGCCACTCTCGTCTCTTTGTCATCGGTAACATTCTCGCCAAGCAGATCAAGTGCCACATGGAGACCTTGCTTATTGAGCTCATGCGCCGCGCGAACAGCGTCATCTAGAGTTTCTCCAGCGACGAAGCGACGTGAAACGTTACGAGTAATAGAATTATGAACTACAAAGTCATGCATTCTCTGATTTTGAGCGAGATACAGCAGTGTATCTTTTAACATTTCTTGTCTCCTTTAACAAACCTCAAATGACAAACGATCATATACCGATAAGCTTTCAAGCATTCCTAGAGAACTAGGACTGTATTCCCTCGCTCTAATAATAACACAACTAATCTGAAGAAAATAGAGAACCAAGCAGAATTCCCAGAGCTTTCCAACCGCTACAATTACTTGAAAATCGCGTGCCACCACTTCTCTTCTAGCTATCTTCTTGCTGCCCAGATGCAGGCTGTCCAATACGATTCCACAGTCCCAGGCGAATCAATTCATTGCGTGCCTCAAACCCAAAGAGGTCTGGATCCATATCCCGTCCATAGTGAATGACTAATCCACGCAGCATCTCAATTTGTTCCGCTTTAGACGCTGGATTCTGCTCAAAAGGAATATGTTGAGCTAATTGTTCAACTGCTCTCCGTCTATACCAATGCTCTTGCTTTTCCATATCTATCCTCTTGGGTCTCTCTTATAAACAAAGAATAATGGTGGGTAAGATGCTTCCTCCATCAACAATGTTAACACCCGCAAAACAAGACTTCAAGAAACACAGCAATAAAGAATATGCGTCATCGTCCTAGAAGGAAGTGCAAAGTTCTGAATTTGTTGTATCATATTATCCACTCATCATTTCCTCCTTTTGCTTAGTCATCATTAAAATTACTTTAACCATTTATTTCTTAGTATTTATGTTTAAAATAAATACTTGACAAAATTGATAAAAATCTATTATTATCCCTTCAATAGGAGGAAATGAGAGAGACTAATCTCCCCACTTTTCCTACCGTCTCTAAATTTCTCCCAGAAAAAAATTGTGTTGACTTTGTATGTAACCACTGTTTGAATGTTTGCTTGTTCACTTCTAAAAGGAGATTCTATGTCCACAAAATCTTCAAGGATTCTTCACAGAACGTTTCTTACGTGTACACTCTTCGCTTTACTCTTTGTCCCACAGATTGGGATAACTGGAACTGCTCTTGCAGCTAAACGTCCCACTAAATTTCCTTCTCCTGTTTCCCTGGCTGTACCAGACCAGTGTTTAAGTCTGGCTCTCAGTAGCATCGTTGATAGTCAAGCGGTCCCAGTTTCCAATCCCCCAGGACAAACCGTCAGTTTTGCTGCCGTTGTCGTTCTCTATAATAACTGCGGAACAACAATCATGTCAGGAGCAACCGTCACCGGAGCCGTGAATACCACATGTCCAGCTAATTCCACTGTTGGGTCATCTCCCTCCGTTTCCGCAACGTTTAAAGACCCGATTGTCGATAGAAAACAGGCCAACGAGCGAGGAATCGGATACTCCGATTGCATTGTTCAGGACCAGAACACTGGCACACCAATAGCAACCATCTTGCCAGCAAGCGCCACCCTTGTAATTGAGGGCACTGGTACTGACATCAATGGGAAAGTGCTGCGAGCGTCCGCAGTGAACTTACCTATCTGGGGTGCGGGCGCAAAAAGCTCTGCCAAGGCAAAGAAGTAAGGAGAAGGCAACCATGGAACTTGCTGAGTCAGTTGCAGCCATCCCATACCCTGTCTATGGGATTGTTGGGAACCCGCTCGACCTCAGATTGCACAGCTATGGTGGATGTCTCGGATACTCAGGGTTCATCATAAGCTATAAAAGCCCCCGCTATCCCGAGTATCCAAATATACGGCTCGGAGTAACTACCTTCTGGTTGACATCAATAAAGGGTTCGCACCCATTTTCCACCAAGGATCATGTCGTGGAAAAGGTCCTTGAAGAGCAACCACAGCCAGTGCCAAGTCCCTTCTGCTGGGAAGGAGAGATGACGGTTGCAAACACACATTTCCATGGAACGATCTCCTACTACTCTCCATTGACCATCTCTACGTTTGTTCTGTACTCGGAAAAGACAGCTCTGCAAGGAAGATCCTATGGACCATCCTATGATGAACTGGTCGAACTTCTCAAAGGATTGCAAGTGCTCAATGGGCACGATGATGTGCTCAGGCAAGAGACATAGCAAGCAAAAGATACCTATTATCGTATTCGTGGCTCCCGCATTGGAACCACATGCTGACAGTCAATAAAGCTGTCTGGCGAAAGGTAGGTGTATCAGGAACTGTTCCTCTGCATCCTGCGTCCATGATCGAAGCGCAGGATGCAGGGACAGATGAGAAGAACAAAGAGAGCCCAGTGTTGAATGAAAGCGAAGCTGTTCTTGAGAAGAAGAAATGGAGTGAGACATGCGTATTGAGGAACTTTGGACTCTTGCTGGGAGTATTGCGGCAGTACAGTTTCCGGTCTATGGGATTATTGGCCGCCCACTCGATCTCATTTTGTGTTCTAGCGGCACGGGTGGTTGCACCCATGATCCTGCCGACTTGCGTATTGTGACTCACGTAGGGAGTATCAACCTGTCCTTTACAAGCCCACGTTACCCCTCTTATACATATCCGCCCTTTGTGCAAGCCAGTGAACACTTGAGGCTTACTTCAAAAGATGCCGAGAAAAAAGATATAGAACTCACGATCGACGATATTAGCCTAGATCCGTTTCTCCAAGGGCTCATCGAGCAAAAAGCGAGTCATCCCTTTCTCTGGGAAGGGACCCTCACGATTGCAGGCACACCCTTCTCTGGCAAGATCCGATACCATGCCTCCCCACTTCACATCTCAGTGTTTCTGCTCAAATCGGACAAGACAATCTTGCTGGGAGATGCCTTTGGACCATCCTGCGATGAACTGCTCTACCTGCTCAAAGGCTTACAAGTGATTAATAAGCGCAATGAGGTAATCAAGCAATATGAAGAGGAAATCGTCCCCTGGAGGTTCTCAGTTCTGGCGCTGGAAAGAGAAGAGGACTTCCCCAAGGACCTTGCCTTTACGGTGAATCTTGCGGCGCAGTTTCCGGTCTATGGGATCATTGATCGTCCTTTTGACCTCCGATTGTGTCACCACGGCAGACGTTTCACACATGATCTTCGCTTAATGAGCGTTCAGCTTACCTTCACAAGCCCACGCTATGGCTCTTTTGAGCCCAATACGCCCCAAAGTTACCACTTTCGAGTTGACTCCGTGAATGCACAGATGAAGCAGGAAGATCGCGAGTACACACTTGAGGATGTGGACCTGCATCCGTTTCTCCAAGAGCAAATTCAGC
>CBJMBI010000147.1:0-8387 GCA_966427955.1 uncultured Ktedonobacterales bacterium | reverse complement strand
ACTTCTTCTGTCATTGCCTATTTGTAATTTATTATAGCTAGATAGCTATGATAGATAGAGGGCCTAGTCTCTTCAGGAATATTATGACGTTATCTATGATACCTGAAAATACAGAAGGTGGCAAGAGCGTACTACGGCTTGTCTTGCACTGCCGAAAGTTTGTCGGGTTCATCGAACAGTGATGGTCGTTGTTCAATGCCTTTACCCTAGCCAAGATGGGCCTGTCAATTGCACATCACTTGAGCATGCTGCTTCCAGACAGGTTACTCCCTCTGGACCAACTTGAGCACTGTGAGGGATGCCCGCTGGCAGAATCATACAATCCCCCGGTGAGAGGTCGAGAGAGGTCTCTTCTCCTGATTGAGTCGACTGACTATGCAAGATAAAGCGGATCGAGCCTTGGACACAGTACAGCACCTTCTGATAGCTATGAGTATGGACTGCATAAGAGTAATTGGGATCATTCGACCAGGTGTAAGGCGAGAGCCCTTCTTGCTGCATGCGCAGATGCAAATTGTGCTCTTGTGGTGGGGTGCTGTCTTGCCAACGAATAACGCGCATCTGTTTCTCCATTATTGGTTTTCACGTGGCGACCGTGAACCGGATTGATCATGCTGTGATTGCTCGGCATTATTCAGCTTGAAGTGAAAATCACCTCCCAAGCTTGGTGACCGATTGTCTGAAGGAACTCCTCGGAGATGGAAATCACCGAGCGTAGTCCCTTCTGGCAGTCTTGGCACAGTCCCCTGATTATCTCCGTGAGTTCTCACTGCAATCTCTTCTATTGATGGAGATCCTAACATTGGTAGTGATCTAGGTTCCAATGCCTCTGGTCTAAATTCCATTGACCTCCATCGAGCCGCTATCTGATCAGCAGTCAAGGACCCTTCGCGGATGGCTTGGTCCAGTTGCTGCTCGATGCGAGCAAGCGTATTATCACTCGTCTGAGTGGGATCGCCAGAATGATCAGTACCAAAGGCTATGTTCAGTCCAAGGTTAGATGTTCCGTCCGAGTTGATTGTACCATCAGCCCTCACCGTTACACCATGTATCGGAACACTAACATACCCTTCAGCACTCTGCCCACTAGGACTCGCTTGGAGGCTACCTCCTGCATTCCAGTGCCTCCCCCCTGCGTCCACACCCACCGCTCCTCCTGCAGAAGGACGACCATTATTGTTTCCTGCCGTTACTTCTACATACGGATGGATGTGTGTGCCTCCCACCCTTTCGTTACCTGTAGCTCGTGCTGTTGCGCTTGCTCCATCTTCATTAGCGTCTGGGTGAATTGTTAAACTCGCTGGCGGATGCCCTGCCCCACTATTGTCACCTGCTCCAATCGGACGCCCATTACTGGACTGAGGCTGACTCCGATCCCCTGCTGGCTGTTGAGAGGTTTCCCTGTTTGTGGCATTGCTCGTTGCGGACTGATCACCATAGCTACGCCCTCCAATTGCCACCGAAGGACGTCCATTACCGGACTGATGCTGACTCTGATCTGATGCTGACTGTTGAGAGGTCTCCCTGTTTGTGGCATTGCTCGTTGTGGACTGATCGTCACTGCTACGCCCTCCAATCGCCACCGAAGGACGTCCATTACTGAACGAGGGCAGTGAACTCCGATCCCCTGCTGACTGCTGGTTATCCGAACGGGTGTTGCCTTGTTGTCCGACTGCTTCTGTTGGTGGCCGCGAGCGCCCTGCATCAGTGGAACTGGCAGTGCTTATTGATTGACGGTCGCTTGATGATTGTTCATGTTGCCCCATTATTGTGCCTCCTGAATAAGTCGCAATAAAACTCTTCTTGCTGTGGGTAAAATCTTGTCTGCATCAGTAATGAGCATCTGTTGCGCAAAACACAAACAGACACGGCTTTGTGCCTCGAATGAATGACTTGTTTCCGTATTTTCAGGAAACTCGATGAGCTCATAGCCTGCATCATTGATGACATTCAAAAGCTGCTGTGGGCGCCCGTTCGGAGACTGGATATTATCCTGCTCATAGGCTGTCTCCCATGCTGTCTTCATTCTTCCAGAAGTCACGAGATCTGCAACAGCAGGGCGGTAGAAGCACATTGGAGGCTGCTGTTGGCAGATACGGTGGCAAAATGGATAGGGATCATAGTCCCGTGCATGGAGTTTGCGCACGCATTGCTGAAAAGCAGTTCGTGCAGGTTCTGGGTCGGCCTGTGTATGTTTGTTGAGCAGCACTTGACGTAATACCTTCGCCATCTCTCGTGTTTCTGCATAGGACCAGTTGGCTTGAGCACCACATCGTTCAACAAACCAGTGAGTAGCACGGGTCAGCAGACATTTCATGAGTTCCTGCTCATCAGTTTTGATCGGGCGATGTGCACGCATGACAACCAGGATATCCTTCCACATATGGTCCAGCATATCCATCTCTTCCATTATTGAGAGAACTACACGTGTAAAGGCTCGCTGGAAGGTGACAGAAGCGACAATTTGTTGTGCCACCTGACAAGTGCTCCGCTGGGTCGAACATGAGCCTGCACATGTGGCAAAAGGTAATGAGAGCTGCAATAGCTCTTGGCTTCCTCGCTGAGTCATATATTGGCGAATCTGTTCGTTGTTTGGGAGAGGAGGATCACTATCTCGTCCTTTGACCTTTTCCACTTTGATCTGTACTGGAACATCATCTCCTTCACTGAAGACAACTGCCTGGCCTTCAGTCTGCGTAGAGAGGGCAATAGCCTGTTTTTCATTCATGGCCATCGCACCAGCTAGCTCTGCACGATCATCCTGGGCGACAATACGATGGACAATTTTCAAGTTGGTATTCTTGATCACATCGGGTGCTAGCTTCACTGGTACTTGGTCAGCAATGATCACCCCCTGCCCGAAGGCACGAATTTCAGACAGCAAGTTTGCAAATGTCTCCACGGCTTTCCCGCGTGGGTTTGCTTCCTCCTCTCTTCTCTGTTCTCCCACATTTGCAAGTAGACGGTGTGCCTCCTCAATGACCAGCAGATGTTGCAAATCCTTGATCTGGCCTTGGGCACGACGGTACTCATAGAGGCGAATCAAAATCAATCCCATCATTAAGGCACGATCATCATCGTCTCCCATGCCCTCCAGTTCAAGAATGGTAGGCTGCTCCAGCAACCTTTCTATTGGAAAAGAGCGTTGAACATTGAGCATCGCACCCTTTCCCCCGATACACAAAGCCTGCAAGCGCACCAGTAACGCGGTTTGCATATTCCCTTTGATCTGTTTCTCATAATCCAGTTCATTGAGCACATCGTTGACAGCAGCGACGAGGTCGCTTAACGTCGGAAAGACCTCAGGGTAGTCCGCAGGTGAGGCACTGCCAAGCCGCTGATTGGTATTCGTAAGGAGATCCCACCCACGATCACGATAAATGCGATGGAGACATCGCTCAAGTAATTGGGGGAGAGGAGACCATAGTCCAAAGCTAGCGACAAAGACAGAGCGCAACAAGTCAATATGAGTGCTGACGGATGTTTGGGGCAGGACCTCAAACGGGTTGAAACGGAAAGGGGAGGTTGTTTCATCTCCCAAGGTGAAGATCGAGAGATTTTGATTCAAATGCTTATGGCGCAAGAGAATACGGTACTCGGTCTTTGCTGGTTCAATAACGAGAAAAGGAACGTTACACTGTTGAAGAAGATGAAGTATGGTATTGGTTTTGCCAGATCCAGTTAAACCAGCCACAAAGGTATGACGCGTCAGAGACTTTCTACTGACCTTGTATTCGACGGGTGTGATACGAGTATGGTGAATAATGTTTCCAAGGGAGAGAGATGGCGTATCGGTCACGGCGGGAGGAGTGACATCGAAATCAGGAATCATTTGAATAGAAAAACCGTTCACCTCCAAGTTGGGAAGATGCACATAGGCTGCAAGCTGTTGTGATGTGAGCAGTGTCTGATACTGGAAAGCATGTTGAATATATCCTTCTTGACGTGGAGCCAAGTCATTGCTCATGGCCCAACGTGACGCGAGTTCAATGACCGCAGGTTGTTCCCAGACACGAACAGGATCTGGCAAAGAGTGCTCACCAGAGAACGTACTTCGCCAAAGGCTAGCCAAATGATAATAGCCGCTGCGATCTCCAAGCAGATAGGTGGCAGTTCGCCACATCCCCGTACATTGTCCTTGCGTGAAAGAGGCTAGCATGACCTCCAGGAGCTTGGAATAGGTCTGCTTGAGAGGATCAGGCGTGTTAGAAGAATGAGAGGCAACAGTGATAGCTTGGGTCTCATTTATCACCTGATTGCGCAAACGACTGATGACCCCTTCTCCAACTGGTTCGGCCATGATCATAATAGCCCACCGAGAGCCTGCCAGACCCCTCACCAGACGATCCAGAGGGAGAGCCCCATCTCGTGGATCAATCGGTTTGATGGTGGGAACGCCTAAGGCAAATCCTGCATGTAGATCGGTAGATTGTATGTCAGGCCAGAACGGTTGGGTAGGTATGGACGCTGAAGGTTCCAGATGAACAACTGGATAGAGGCTGCGGAGCACTGCTTTCAGGACATCCTGGCATTTTTGTACAACCGTTGGGGTAACGCTTGTTGCTGAGGAAGGGGCATGACTTCTCAACGGAACCCAAGTTCCCATCGACAAAGCAATGTGGTCCAAATCTCCGTGTATGAAAAAAATCAGTGGGAGCTGATGACCATGAAGACCAATGAGCATATCTTCACAGAGGAGATGCTCTCTACCTGACCATTCTGTATTCCCGAAAGAGGCAGGCGGAACGATCAGACTCTTTTCGTGCCGTCCGATTCCATTGATGCGCATCAAGCTTCCCCCATGAGGTGCGCAGGTGGTCAGAGACTGAGGAGTAAGCTGCATAGGAGGCGGAACAAAGCCAATCCGTTGCAGATAATCTAAACGGTTCGCTAGGAAAAGATCAGCTGATGACATAGTGCTCCTTTTGCCAGATCTCTCATCTTGATCGACGCCTTCTCGACCCAAAGGGTGAGGCAAGAGCGATGATAATACCAACAACAAAGAAAACCATACATATAATAAAACTAACGTGAAGCATAAAGCAGGCTATAACACTAAGGAAAATGAAGATAAAACCTATAATTAGTGTCCCGTAGTCTTTCTCCCAGGTCACATGGACCCAAGAGCAAGTCGTCTGATTATACACACGATCGACAGAGACCATCTGTCCGGCTCGCCAGGACCGGGGCACTTTGACACGATCACCATTTTCCAAAAGGCCATGGATGTGGTGCCCACATATCTCAATAGGAATGGGTGGAGGAAGCTCGTAGCCATGAGGATCACGGCGTGTGACACGAAAAGTCCATATGATGAGCGAACTTTGGTTCTGACCTTGGGTGGTCCATGCAAACTCTTGTTCAGAACGTTTCTCCAAGGCCGATACGATACCCTCAAAATCGGCTGGAGCACTCTCCGCCAGACGTTGTGGCCCGTAACCAGACCCGGCAGGCTGTGGAGAGAGGAAATCTTCTAAAGAGAATATCTGTTGAGAGTTGCTGGAAGATGGCTTTTTTGCTCTCAAATCTAATCCAGGGACAAAACCAGGGAAGCTCCGAGAGGTCAACCGCAGTAAAGCAGGAATAACCCTGAAGAGAAGGGAAATGATAACAATGATGGTAGTTGGAATGATAAAAGTAAGAATGATGATGATTCTCATATAACCCTCCTTGCTCTCTTTTTCTGAAATTGTTTTCACTCCTGTAGCAAAAGTATATCTCCTCATCGATGTAATTATACATAAGGCAGAGTTAAAAAGAAAGAGTTGTACTTTGGGTAATAATCGCTTGCTCGCTGGCAATGTGAGAGAAATTCCACTTTCGTGCAGAAGTTTGCAGCAGTTAAGAAGAGATCAGCCAATGATCTTGTGCTCCTTTTGCTGCATCTTTCATCTTGGCCAACGCCTTCTCGACCCAAATAGCGAGGCCAGAGCGCCGACAATACCACCAACGATAAAAAGCATACATATAAGCTGCCATAGTATGCTAAAGTTAGCCAAGCCAGCTTGGGCATCTGGCGGAGCATTTGAGATTGATCCTGGAGGGCTATGTTGAAGCATAAAGTAAGCCATAATACTGAAGATGATACATCCAATGAAGCTTACAATTCGGGCTCCATAGTCTTTCTCCCAGGTTGCACGGACCCAAGAGCAGGTCGTCTGATTATACACACGATCGACAGAGACCGTCTGTCCAGCTCGCCAGGATTGGGACACTTTGACACGATCACCATTTTCCAAAAGGCCATGGATGTGGTGCCCACGCATTTCAACTGGAATGGGTGGAGGAAGCTCGTAGCCATGAGCATCACGGCGCGTGACACGAAAAGTCCATATGATGAGCGACCTTTGTTGGTTCTGACTTTGGATGGTCCATGCAAACTCTTGTTCAGAACGTTTCTCCAAGGCCGATACGATACCCTCAAAATCAGCTGGAGCACTCTCCGCTAGACGTTGTGGCCCGTAACCAGACCCTGCATGCTGTTGGGTCTGCGACGTGTTACTTGTATGATCAGAAAATGTATTTAACGGCCACCCCATATCCTCCTGAGATGCTGATGACTGAGGAGATAAGGAATCTTCCTGGCTTGCCATAGTCAGGGGTGCACCGCAGGAATGGCAAAAGTGCTTGTTTGCATTCACAGGAGTGCGGCATTTGGGACAACGCATACGTTTCCTCCATTCTGGCAATGGTTCATGTCTTTTCTATCTTAAGGATCAAAAAATAAGCTTCCATAAGAGAATGATCCATTTTATCATAATTATTTGAAAGTCTGGTTTTTATAATGGTGAAACAAACTATCGATTTCCATGTATTGCTTTATTTTATTTCATATTGTCAATGTGCCAGCTCGTCCCATCTTGGATCAACGTCACCTGATAGGTTGTCTGCTGGTTAGAGTAGAACTCGTGAATGGTTAACATGGTTGTGGCCTGATTTCCCTCGATTGAGACGGTAGAATGACTACAAGTGTCAATATGATAGTAGCTCGCTCCATTCCCTGACCACGCGTTCTGAAATTGAGCTAAAGATACCTGTTGTTGCAGCGTAGGTGAATAGGTGGTGTAGGCCTGCGCATAGTTGTTAAAGGTGATTCCACTACAGAAAGTATCTACAACCACCTCTGGCGGGTCGGTTGGGAATGACTCTATACTGTCTATTTTCCACTCATCGCCATTCTCTTGTATCAGCGTCACATCACTGGTGACCCGCCAACCCTTGTAAAACTCCGAGAAGGTGACCGTTATCTCCGCCCGATTGCCCTGAGTCTGTGGTGTACCCAACTCACAACTGATGACGTAAAACCGCCTCCCGTTTGCAGACCAGAGGTTGATAAACTCCTCCAAGGAGATATCCTGTTGCAACTGCTGTGAGTAGTAACTATAAGCATGCTGGTATTGTTTGGAATGAATCGCTCCACAAAAATTGCTCAGTGCCTCCTCAGGTGGATGCGGCAACGTCTTCATTCCCTGAGTTGCTCTGCTAGCTTCTCCTATCCAACGAGAGAATGTGGCTGGAGAAGTAAACGCGAATGCCGCTAATCCGATTACAAATAACCCACAAACAACGAGAAACGACCTCCTCATTCTTTGGAAGAGAAGATCCCACTGTGAGAGTCGTGCTCCGCAATCGGGGCAAAACCTGGGAATTCCCTGAAGAGTGGAGCCGCAAAGAGGGCAACGCATCAAAAAGATCTCCCTTCCATGGAAGTGGTAAAGTGACATTTACCGTCCTTATTTTATCTTAACAAACGTCTCTATGTCCAGCTTTTTCCAGAAATTAGTGAGCAATAGAATGTCACTCTCTTTGCGGCTCTGTAATAAAAAGCGATCAAGTGATCAGAAATGCATGGTTTCCAATGCTCGATGACTTCTGATCATGTGTTACAAAGCTTAGCTGCTCACTCCTAATGCATTTTGACAAGAGATTGATGCACCTGCTGTTCGTCTGAAAAAGATGTATTGCGTGGACCCGTCAAAGACCTTCTGTAGCTCCATATCTCCTTGACATAGGAACAACATGTGTTCTATACTAGAAAGGGATGAAGTACTCAATTGAGGAACTTTCTCATGTATCTGATAGAGTGAGTAACTTTCATAAAATTTGCGATATGAGAAAAGGCATCAAATTATTTACATCCTCGTGTATAGCATAAAGGATAGTGACCAAGTGTCAAAACTGTCACAATCGTCACAACTGTCCAATAAGTCACATTCTCATGCGTGGCATTTGGATCTGCTTGTATTATGCGTGCAACCATGCAGTGGAACTGGTGAGGGCCCATTTGCAAAAAGGCGGCGCATGGACGGAAGAACTTACGGCGTGCTCTTCAGCTTAAAATTGGCTTAAAATATGCTGATAAAATGCACCAAATTGTGTTAGACTAT
>CBJMBI010000146.1:0-8471 GCA_966427955.1 uncultured Ktedonobacterales bacterium | reverse complement strand
AGCAACGGCATCAGCATCATTTTGGAGTGATCAGCAGTTGAATGGGAATACACCAGGGCAAAGCGGGGAATAAGCCTCATTTGGATGTGTGGTATAATTGAGAATTAGGAATAGGATGGAAAGGCGATGCCGGTAAAAATACGGAAGTTGAAAGCGGAACTTAGAAAAGCTGGGTTTTACTCCCGGCCTGGCAAAGGGAGTCACGAAGTCTGGTATTACCCACTCGATCATTCTATCCATGTTTCCTTGGCAGGAAATGAGGGAAATGATGCCAAGCCGTACCAGATAAAAGAAGTGTACAGTGCTATAAAAAGGTCAAAGGAGATATGAAATGGACACGTTGCGATACTCTATGCTCATTCAATGGAGTGACGAAGACGAAGCATACATTGTTACCATACCGGAACTTCCAGGATGCAAAACCCATGGAAGTACCTATGAGGAAGCTGTACAGCAGGGCAAGGATGCTATTGAGACATGGCTTCTCTTCTTAAACGACATAGGGGAAACGATACCTGAGCCAGAAAAGTATGCGGCGTAGTTACGCCGCATGACTTATCCAAAGAAGTCGCGCCGAAATTGCTACAGGTAAGTATATAACCCTTGAGAAGTGTATCCAGCAACAGAGGGCTGAGGGCTAGTGGTTTATTCTGTATATAGCGTTAAAGAGAGTGACGGACATACCATATCCTGAGAACGTGCAACGTGCAGCAGATTTCTTCCGCAAAGCTGAATTAGATCGCCTATTACTCAATTTACGCGAAAAATATATTGAACGAGGAGTGGTCGGCGGCCAGATACAGCTCAAAGAGAGCACACCGCACGAGCGTCGCGAAATTGCCAGTTTCCTGGAGAAACCACCCTATCGAGACACGACAATTAGGGTTAAACTGAGCGACATGGATAGCGCACTACGCCGGAGCCGCTTCGGGTGCAGTCTCCCTGATCTGTTAGTGGCTTTCTTCCCTGACCAACCCCTTATCACACGTCCCCAGCAACGCGCTGCCCATGCATCCCACCAAGACCAGTTTCGTCACGCTCTACAAACCATCATCGAGGCCCAGCTACCTGACACACAAGGCCGACAGTGGTTGCTTGAGGGACAACATGGACACGAGTGGCTTTTCGCACGCTATAAAAATGCTTCGATAGATGAGCAAAAACGACAACTTGACACAATTAGCTATGTTGTCTCCCTCCTCAATCAATTACCTAATCCTGCTTCTCCTGAACGTCTAGCCATCTTTGCCCAGAGAACTAGCGGTGATCCACATAGGCTCGACCCAGGGCAACCCGCAGGCCGCCTCTTCTTGCAAGCTCTCAGCGATCTCGCTGGGCAAAGTTCGACGCTACCCAGTCAGGGACGGGTGCAAGAACTGTATCTGTATCAGCGTGTCGGCTTGCTTGTCGATACCATCTCATCAAATGTGGCCGCCTTTCATCTAGCGGGAGCTACCAATTTCGATGGCACCCCCGATCCTTTGATAACAGCTGCTGGAGCACGTATCCTACTCTTGCCCTTGTGCCAATTGTTGCAATGGCAGGCTATATCATCCGCGACTAATGATATCTACGTGATTGAGAATCCACAAGTCTTTGAAGAGGTTATTGCAAGTTTGCCACGTGTGCAAGATAGGGATAGCACAAACAATACTCAATGCCAAGTAGTGCTACCAACGATTATCTGTACATCAGGCTGGCCGAGCGTGGCTGCTTTGACATTGCTCGATCTTCTCCTCTCCACAACGCCCGTCAATCGTCTTCATTATAGTGGAGATTTTGATATAAAAGGCCTACAAATTGCCGCTTACCTGATGGAACGTTACTCAGAACTGTGCTTTCCCTGGCATATCGATGCTGAGGCTTACACTCTAGCCATACAAGCAGACGGGATTACAGCTCATAAGCGTGAATTGGAAATGCTCGATGCGCTCCCTGAAGTTTTTGCTCCATTAATAGAGATCATACAAGCACGAGGAAAATGGGCTTATCAAGAAGGAATTGCGCATCTATTATTTACAGACATTAGAAATAAATACGGATAAATCCGACAACTTGTAAGCAGAATAAACCGAGAGGGCTTTAGCCCGAATGAAGGTATGGAGGGACGATAGTGGGCAAGACCCGCGTTAGCGCGTCCGTTGTTCCCCCATCAGACATCGTCGGCTTAATTTGTCAAAAATCATCAGCTTAGATATCAAGAAGATTTGTCCCTGTTTCTCCCTGTACGAACATACCCAACTTCTACTATACTGATTTCTGAAACACTTTAAGAAGAATCGTTCTCTCTTACTAAAGACTGCCGGATTGTTGCTCATTAAACAAAGTATCTGAGGTACTATTATTGTGGCAAATGGTTATTTAATTTACTTAGAACTCCTATTGCAGATAATTGCGCTGATCTTGGGAATAGGTGGATGTCTGTCCATGCTCATTATTTTCTTCGGTCCACCCTTTATTCCAACCCCCATGCGTGTCATCAAAGATCTTGTCCAAATTGCAAACATCTCAAAGGATGATGTTGTCATTGATCTTGGCTCAGGTGATGGCCGCATGCTTATCCATGCAGCTTGCCAAGGAGCGACAGCCAAGGGCTGGGAGATCAACCCACTGCTTGTCCTTTGGACACGTCTTGCTGCTCACCGTTACAGAGTAGGAAAGAGAGTCAAGGTCTATCTACAAAACTACCACAAAGCTGATCTATCAGACGCTACCATTGTTTTTATCTATAACTTTACTCCACATGTACCTAAACTTGAGCGAAAGTTACTAAAAGACCTTCGGCCAGGAACAATTGTTATAAGTTATAAATTTACCTTTCCAACTCTCACACTGACAGCAACCCCCAAACCAGGCATATTTATTTATGCTATTTGAGTCTGACCTTAATTTTTTTGTGGTCTTTTGATTCGACTATTCTGTACTGCCACTCCATCTCCCCCACTAGTTTGGACCACATTTGGGGACTTACACAAAACTGCAACAATAGTGCCAGTCCCTTCATGGCCTGGATTATTAGCATATCCTGGATCGGTCTTGACAATCACAATTGAAGATGCATTTCCTGAAATCCTGTTTCCAGACTTCGTAATTGTACTGGCTACAATCACTGCCATAAATGATGGGACACTTGCTGGTGAGCCAGAACTATTGCCAGGACTGCTCGTCCAGGTAGTTCCACAAAAGGGAGGCGTCTTGCTGAGTGTGTTTGCGAATCCTTTGAAGGCCGCCGGAGCTAAACTACCTGACAGACTATTCTGTTTCTGCCATTGTGCGCCCCACCACGTTACCGTTGTATTTGGTACGGCAGAAGCTGCCGTCTGATCGCCTATGATGAATGAACCGCTTGCCAAGAAAGCGAAAACCGATACCTGCTTGTTGTCTTTTGCTGCCGGATAGAATGCATCTCCTGCAAAATCAGCAGTTGCTGTGTTATTCCCAGATGCGGCTAAGATTGGGCTTATGATGCAACTTGCAGTACCATCTACATCTGTAGTACCTCTACAACTCTGACTGCCTAGACTAATAACCACCGTCTTCCCGCTGATCGATAGCGTTCCATCACCCTTAAGCGCAGCTGAATGTGTAGCTCCAGTATCAGCTACTCTTACTACTTGATCCGGTACCAGTGTTCCATCACCCTTAAGCACTGCTGAGAGTGTAGCTGGTTGGCCTTGGGCAATAAGTGTTGGTCCCGTGTAAGTGAGTTTGGTAGTGCGCAAGATGTTTATCGAAACCGCTGTTAATGCTCCTTCAAGGCTAAAGTATGTTGAAGTACCGGATGCAAGGCCGTTGGTGAAAATAACGATGCCATGACTCCGGTCTACAACCGAGAAACTTGTATTCGGCCCCTCATACCGTGTTGGTCCGAATGGACAACCAGCAGGAGCGGGAGAATAGCGGCCTGAGCAAATCCCATCCCCGTCAAAACCAAAAATGCCGTTGCCAGAAATACGCATGTTGGGAACAGTGGTCCCCGAGTTATTCTGCACACCCAAGAGAGTACCCTCAACACGATCAAAAGGTCCCACACGCGGATCGGTCAGAATGCTAGTGGTCCCATTTGCATTGAAGACCACAAGGACCGCACAGCTGGGTGATGCCCCAACAGCTGGACATTGAGTGAATGGAGGTATCGGTGAAGAAGCATGAACTGTTGGTACAATATTTGGAGCAACACTGACAAAAATAAATATGAAAGCATAGATGATTTTCCTCATCCCTTGTCGCCACCTTTCCTGCTCAAATAGGCTTCTCCCACATTGATATCAAATCCTGGTAATCGCTATGACTTTGAAGCGAGGACGCTTTGGCTTGGACTACGTTTTCCATTGACACAGGTAACCCAACGGATTTGCTATGAGTATCATGACACGTTGAGGGACAAATTTCTGTGTCAACAGGGTACTCACTGCAAGAAGTTTCGGAAAGATTGAACTCACAGCTATGCCACAGCTCTTCAAAGGCAGCGCTTAACTTTGACCTGACGAAGGATCGATAGGACTACTCTCACCAATTGTGCCTGACTGTGGCATGCCGTTGTAAGTACTGTAACAGATGCTGGAAGGATTTTCTAGGGAGAAAGAGGGACAAATTTTAGCATGCAAAAGTAAAAGCCAGCGAAAAACCCGCCTCTTCGCCAGAGGTAATAATCTCACGGCTTGTGGCGGGTTCATTCAATTTCAAGAAGCGAAATTCTTCTAAAGATGCGTTAGCAGCTCATTGAGTCGGTTCACGAAACTAACTGGATTATCGAGTTGTTCACCACCACTCAAAACGGCTTGATCAAAGAGCACATGTGCCCAATTGGCAAAGAGCTGCTCATCAGCCTCATTTTTGATCTTGTGCACAACTGGATGCTGTGGGTTGATCTCCAGGATCGGCTTGTCCTCCGGCACATGCTGTCCAGCTGACTGCAACAAACGCTTCAGGCTCGGGTCAATCCCATAGGTATCCACAACAAGACAGGCCGGCGATGTCGTGAGGCGATTGGTCGTCCGAACGTCTTTGACTCTCTCACCCAGAACGTTCTTGAGGCGGGTGAGCAGATCCTTGGCTTCATCTGCACTTTTCTGCTGCTCTGCTTTCTCCTCCTCGTCTTCCAGCTTACTCAGGTCAACCTCACCTCTGGAAACCGATTGGAACTGGAAGCCTTTGAAATCCCGCAGTTCGGAGGTCATCAGAGAATCGACGGGCTCAAAGAGCAACAGAACCTCAATACCCTTCTTCTTGAAGATCTCTAACAAAGGACTATCCTTAGCTGCTGCGTAACTATCGGCCAAGATGTAATAAATCTTATCTTGACCCTCTTTCATACGACCAACATAATCTTCTAGCGAGACATCCTGCTGCTCACTGCCAGAAGTCGTTGTGGAAAAGCGCAGCAGTTTTACCAGCGTCTCATAGTTCGCATGATCTTCGAGCAACCCTTCTTTGAGGACACGCCCAAACTCTTTCCAGAAGGTTGCATACTTTTCCTTATTGCTAGCTGCGAGATCGGAGAGTAGACTCAATACCTTCTTGACCGAATTAGAACGAATAGTATCGATCATCTTATTTTGCTGGAGCAGTTCACGCGATACATTCAGAGGAAGATCGTTTGAATCAATCACACCACGTACAAAACGCATATAACGTGGCATCAGCTTCTCTGCATCATCCATGATAAAGACACGCCGGACATAGAGCTTCACACCATGGTGAAATCCAGGAGTCCATAGATCAAATGGAGCACGTGAGGGGATATAAAGAAGCAAAGTATACTCCACCGTCCCTTCCATACGGCTATGGACATAAGCTAATGGATCAGTGAAGTCATGGGCAACATGTTTGTAAAATTCGTTATATTCCTGCTCACTAATCTCAACTCTAGGACGTGTCCATAAAGCAGAAGCTTTGTTAATAACTTCGTCTTCATCCTTCTTATCTTCTGCTTCAGACTTCATCACAATCGGCAACATAATGTGATCAGAATATTTCCGAATGATGGAACGCAGGCGATACCCACTTAGCAGATCATCTTCGCCTTCACGCAGATGTAACACAATTTCTGTACCACGAGATGGCTTCTCTATTGCCTCTAGCGAATACTCTCCCTGACCATCAGACTCCCAACGGACACCCTGTTCAGCAGACAGTCCGGCACGACGCGTAGTAACAGTAACTCTATCGGCCACCACAAAGGACGAGTAGAACCCGACCCCAAACTGGCCAATGAGGTTAGCATCTTTCTGTTGATCACCGGTCAGCGACTGGAAAAATTCGCGTGTCCCCGACTTGGCAATTGTACCAAGATTTTCAATTACCTCAGCACGGGTCATGCCAATGCCATTATCAGCTACTGTGATGGTACGTGCATCCTTATCATAGGAGACACGGATCTTAAAGTCGGCATCCTGCTCATAAAGCGAGGCATCTGAGAGGGCGTCAAAACGCAGACGGTCGATAGCATCCGATGCGTTTGAAATAAGCTCACGGAGAAAGATCTCCTTATTACTGTAAAGCGAGTGGATCATCAGATCCAGCAATTGTTTTACTTCAGCTTGAAAACCTAATGTCTCTTTCTGAGTCTGGATTGTCATCAAAAACCTCCCCTAAGTACACAATCAACTGGCCCTTTCGGTTTATCATGCATACTACTCTTCACATGGAAGTGCGACAGAAGCCTGCGGTCTATGACCTTTAGCAATCCCCACGTCGCTAGGGACTGCAATTGCTACTGTATCAAATCTAGGCACGTTTTTCAATACACAGCGAGAGTTATAGAACTCTTCCTTTTTCGTGAGAATAGGTTAGATATTTCAGATTATCTATTTTGAATAGAGATCTACTCTTCTATTTGTCGCTCTTTGAGATACTTTTTCCGCTCTGGACCTATGGCTGATATACATTGTGAAAAAATTGTATTCTCAGAGTCACCGGCTCGAACAATCACTGTAGGTATATTGGGGTTCTTTTCAGCTGCATGTCTTTTTCCGGTTCTTGAGCTTTTAATCTGCAAAGGTATTTTTCCGACATCAGTATAAAACCAACCGTCTATTCCACGACTATCATCTTCTACGGTTGCTCTTTCATAACCGGTCAACCATTTAGGTACATCACCTGTTTGAAACCGATCTTTAAATATTCTTTCTATAATATCTTCGGCAAATGCACCTCTCTCATGCCCTATTTTATTAAATGGATTTTTTCTTCTTCCTCCCATAATGTTAAAATTATACCATCCATGAAAATATTTCTCCCATGAAGGATTGTACCATCTTTTTCTTGGATGGGCAAACTTAGTTCGTTAGTTAGTTAATACCCCTTGCCATAATATGGTATGATTGGACTAGGCAACTCGGAAATTATGTTGCTGCTAGATATTTTGATCATCTATTCCTGCATGAATGGCAAATTAGGTAAATTCTTTATTAATAAATCTTAGGGTTTGCAGCCATCATTTCATTCTCTAATTTTGTTAAAGGAAAGGTATGAGAGAAGGTGTACCCACTAAGCGAACGAGCAAAAATAAACCTTCTCAGCTTTTTATTGGTTCTCATACTGGGATTTTTGGCTATTACTGCTATTCAAGCCTTCCAGACGCTCCACGATTTCCAGCAGCAGTACAACAAGGTCCAAGCGGGAGATGTGAGTACGATGCGTCCCTGGATGACTATTCATATGCTCTCCCATGTTTATCATGTGCCAGAAAACTACTTGGACCGTTCACTTACAATAGATAACCCAGCTCAGCTACGCCATGCAACCCTCTATCAGATTGCAGCCGATAAACGACAATCCATAGATCAGGTGATATATACCGCTCAACGTGCCATTTTGATATATCGTAAGCACCAATCTTCATCTGGAAGAACCATACTCTTGCACACCATCAATAGAGGATCCCTTTTACTCATGCCAAGGAGAACGACATCTTGAATGCGTTCTTTCTTACTATCTTGCAGCAATATGGTTATCCGGCACTCTGGTTAACTATTTGCGTTGCTGCCGTTGGCGCTCCCATACCTGTCTCAGTGCTTCTCTTTGCCTCAGGAGCCTTTTCTAGTCTTGGTGATTTCAATATCTTCATTCTATTGCCAGTTGTTATAACTGCATTCGTGGCGGGAGATAATCTTGGCTATCTTCTTGGTCGATGCGTGGGAACGGCTTTACTGGCTTGGCTTGAGCGACAAAAGCACTTTCGTTGGATCACGTCATCAGCTCTAGCACAAAGTCAGGCTTATTTCAAGAAAAGCGGGGGATGGACTATCTTTATGACCCGTGTTCTCTTTTCTGCTCTTGGAGGCGCAATAAATCTGGTTGCTGGATTGGAACAATATCCCTACGGGAAATTCTTATTCTGGGATATTTTCGGTGAGACGCTTGGAGCACTCATCCCTCTTAGTTTGGGTTACGCTTTTGCAGCAACCTGGGAGGAAGCTGCAAGCCTTTTTGGGGCGTTCTCGGGTCTTCTTCTTGCTTTGCTAGCC
>CBJMBI010000145.1:0-8545 GCA_966427955.1 uncultured Ktedonobacterales bacterium | reverse complement strand
ATAATCTCAACAAAGAGAAAGAACATTTGGAATCTCAATTGGCACAAGCTCGTGCACATCACTCTGATTTGGAACGTCAATCTCAGCAAAAGCAGCAAGGGATTAAGCGCCTGATCGAAAACTTACAGTCTCGACTGATCAAAGCTTATCAAGATATTAACCAGTTGAATCAGCAAAAAGAAGCCCTCCTGCTTGTATTGCAGAATCGATTAGAGCGAGCTGAGCAACAGAAAGCCGACCTAAATCAACAAATCAGAGAATTGGACCATCAATTGGATCAACAGTTCCAAGAATTTTTAAGTCAATTTGATATCAAATGGTCAGTAGCAAAATCTTCATATGATAACCATCGAGAAAATCAAGAAAAGAAATATATAAAAGATTATAATAAAGAATTATATAACGAAAATACTCATTTTACAGAACGTTGTAAAGCAATAATAGAAGATATTAGATCAAAATACGAAAATGAAAAAATATTAGCAGAAATCAATTTAGAAAAAGAGAAAAAGCAGGAGAAAGACAAAGCAACACAAAAATATAAGGATAAAATTAATGAACTAAAGCAAAAGTTTTCTGACCACAATTCAGAAGAATATCAGGGTTTAAAGAAAAAAGCTCGTTCTGATTCTTTTAAGGAAATCGAGCAAATAAAGCGAAAATTTGCGTTACAGAGCGATGAGAAAATGGCAGAGCTAGCCAGAAAGTCTCGCGCAGAGATTGACAAACAAATAGAAATTTTAAACGCAGAACATCAAGCAAAGATAGAAAAATTAGAAAAAGAATACAATGATCGTCTAGAATATTCAAGGCAAATATGGGATGAAGGTCGTGAAAAACTCAAGACAGAGATAAGAGAACAGTGCGAGCAAGAATTTAATAAAGAGATGCAAATGTGGTTAGAAAAGCATCAAAAATTGGATGCCTCATTAAAGAAAGCCAATGAAAATTTGGAGCAAATCAGCAAAGAAAAGGATAAATTGCAAAGAGAATGCGACTCTTTGAGACAAAAATTGACCAAACTAGAGCTGAATAGCAAGTATTTCACTTATATGCAAAGCGAAGATGACATAGATGATTACTTGAAGCGACATCTCCCGGCTCAACAGGAGATAACTCAAAAAATGCGTCGATCGCTTAGTGCTATGGTGAGTCTAGATAAACTTTATTGGGGGGAAAAAATGCAAGATGATACGCTACCACTCTCATATCCTCCACACGAAGTAAATTCCAGGAGCGAAGGCAACATGCAACTCCCCTATACTCTAGCAGACAATTCAAATATTTCATCAATATCTTCCGAGAAAAGCCTCCTACCTATAGAAGCCACTCAAAAGGATAAGGGTAAGCAAATCATAGGTTCTGGTCAAGATAATCTGGAGCAAGGTGAATCAAGCGATGCTCTTGCAATTGTTCCAAAGTCCACAGACGGGACTTTGCAGACTATCCCATCTGACGCAGCTCGTGGTGATCTCATCCCAATTTCCGAGAGTAAGATAGCTCAACTAGCAGATAGATCTCTTAGACAGAACCTTAGACCTGCAGACAACTCGACGAGCTCATTTACTCGTTATCTTAGAGGGGCTGCTTCCCTTGTTAACTCAGAATTGCATAAACAACAAGTCATTGAGTCAACTCAAGAGGAATTAGTTCTTTATAATGCAATAGCAAAACATTTGCTTGAACGAGGCAAAGAAGGTGTAAATGCTGCTTTTAAAATGGCTGAAGAAAAATTTGGTCCAGAGATAAATAAATTGCAGGAAGAACTAACAAAGTGCGAACAAGGTACAACAGACTATGATATAGCCGAAAAGAAATTACATCAAGCTAGGTCAATGCAGACATTATATAGAAAGTGGATGATTACTGAAGCTACTCATACAAAAAGCAAACTAATAGCAATGTCAACCGAAGTGAACAGACAAGCACAATCCTTTGGGGCTACTAGTAAGCTTACTGAGATATTGAATAAGATATCTAGCGGCACTAGCGATACCATTCCTTATTATGGTCGTATGTTTGATATAGACTAATTTGGCTTCGAGCAGCCTGTAGAGCAGGCTCATGCTCATTGGATACTTTGGGAGGTACATTATGGAAAGACCATTAAAATGTTCAGATAAATCTACATCAAATGATAAAGTAAAGAGCAGCAAACCAATCAGAAGTACTAATTTTCTTTATAATCATCTATCCCTAAAAAAACAGGTAGACTCCCAATCAAGTGGTGAAAGTAAGAACCAAGGCCCACTAGAAGCTGGTTCACCGATGAAGATTCAAAATGTTGAAGCTGAATGGCAATCGAAGATAGAGAAGATAATTTTCCAGACCGCATTGAATGGACAACTATCAGAAATGCGGGAGTGTTTAACTCAAGCTCGTAATCAAGATCAGCAAGAAATCGATAATCTGAAGAGTCAATTAGGGCGAGCTAATCAATTGAATCAAAAGTTGTATGATCAATCGAAAAGAGATCATAGGTTGGAGCACGATTGGTGCCAATCTGCTAGATTGGATAGGGAAAAAGCGAACAAAGCTCATCAGCAGTTGGACAAACAGGAACGGCTTCATCTCCGGCCAAACATTCCATCTGGCGATCATAACCAGGAAAATACAGATAGCACAACTTCCACATCAACATCTTCGGAGCAAAATCTCCTGCCTATAGCAAGCACTTCAAAGGATAACGGTAAGCAAATCATAGCTTCTGAGGCACAACAAGCTCAAGATCACCTGGAGCAAGGTATATCAAGCAATGATCGCGCAATCGTTCCACGGTCCACAGACAGGACCTTACAGAATATCCCATCTAATACAGCTCGTGGTGATCTCATTCCAGCTTCCCAGAGTGAGATGGCTCAACAAGCAGATAGAGCTTTTAGACAGAACCTTGGACCTGCAGACAACTGGACGAGACCATTAAATAGTTATGCTAGAGGGCTTGGTTCCCTTTTTTCCCCAGAATTGCATAAACAACAAGTCGTTGAGTCAACTCAAAAGGAATTGGTTGTTTTTGATGCAATAGCAGACCGTATACACAGTGAAGGCGTAAAAGCTATGGAAGATGTTTTTAAAATGACTAAAGAAAAATATCAACCAGAGATAGATACATTGTATGACGAGCTAAAGAAATTTGATAGAGGCACAGAAGATTACAAAAGAATTCTAGGGGTTATAGACCAAAAATTCGCAGAATCCCAACAATATATAGATGCGATGTGTAATCAAGTTCTTAATACAGTAGGCAAACTAACACCATTTGCGCCCGAAATAAACAGACAATTACGATCTTTAGGAGCTAATAGTAAGCTTACTGAGATAACAAATAATGCCACTACCAACTTTGGCGTTAGTCTTTATCCTGTTAGATTTCAAAGCTGATATACTAGTACGCTGAAACAGGTTCTCAGGCTTTTGAGAAGATGTGTCACCACAAAACAGAAGGAACTCCTAATCAGCAGAGCAATTGAGAGCACCTCAAGACAGCTATCCATGATATATACGAAGATAAAAAAGCGGGAGGAGCATCTAAGCATCTGCCCCCCCCCACCACATTAAAGAAGGCCGAGGTAAAGTGGGCATGTCATACTATCAACGGTCGCTTAAAGGCAAGGTAAACCAGAATGTCGACCCCTGACCCACAATGCTCTCGACACCCACCTGTCCTCCATGGCGTTCGATTACAGTCTGGCTAATATGCAAGCCCAGTCCTAACCCCACACTGAAACCAGACTTGACCTGGATACCCTCTACACGATGAAAGCGCTCCCAGATATGCTTTTGCTGGTCTGGTGTGAGTCCTGGCCCTTGGTCACGCACCAAGACCTTCGCATTCATGCCTTCTCGCATAACACACACCTCAACGGGCATCGTACTCTCAGAATACTTAAGAGCATTGGACACATAATTATGGAGTACTTGCTCTACTCGATCCATATCCGCCTGCACAAGGAGCTGTGGCACCTCTACTAGAAGCTCAATAGTGCGTGTCGGATTTATCAGGCGTTGACTTTCGACGGCTTGCCGTACAATATCGACCAGATCACACAACTCTATTCGCAGTTCCAGATGGTCACTATGGATACGTGAAACATCCACAAGATCCTTCACAAGACGATTCTGAACTCCGGCTTGATGCTCGGCACGCTCAAGCAGCCCCCGGATTGTGACGAACTGCTTTGCTACCTCTGCCGGCAAGGTATCTTGTTGCTGTAACATACGGCTGACCTGTCGGTTAACTAACTGAATATTGCCCTTAATCGTTGTGAGTGGCGTGCGCAATTCATGCCCAGCAATACCAATGAAAGCATCCATCAAGCGTGTACTTTCCTGAGCCGCCAACGCGTTTGCCTCGGCTTGGGCTCGCTCGTGAAGCAAGCGCTCCCGCTCAATGACAAGAGCTACTAGTTCTGCAATAACTTTAGTCAGTTGCATTTCTTGTTCAGTATAAACGTGATCTGTTTCTCCATAGTCTAAAGTCAGCATACCTAATATCTGATCATTGACATGCAGAGGAGCAACAAGCATGGAACAAACCCCATAGGGATTTGGACGGCTGTTAAAGGGCTCTTCACGCATATCAATCACAAGCAGCTCTTTAGCGTACAGACGATCCAAGATATCTAGCCAACCATTGGCAAGACTACTCGGGTTCTGCTCCAGCCGAGCCCACCACTCTCGCTCTTGCTCAGCTGAGAGGCCCACAACAGCTAGTGGACGCAAGAGATTGCTCTCCGAGTCAAGAGTTGTAATGGCCAGCCGCTCACAACCCAGGATACGGCGTGTCAGTTGTGCAAGTTGCAGGGCAGTTCTACACATGGCTTGTCGCGGCTGAGCATCCGAATTAGTAGCACTAGGATCGCCTTGAACCATCACATGGGCCATTGTGAGCAGAGCCTCAAGGACATCTTGCGAGCGTTGCTCTAAACGGCGACGCTCAGTCACATCGCGACAGATAATCACTCCTCCCTGGAGCTGTCCCTGATCATCATAAAAAGGGGCACCTGTAACATTTAGCAGTACTTCACGCCCATCAGGCAAAGTCAACCACACATCTTCGGCATTCACACTGCTAAGCACCTCTCCCCTCAAGATACGAGAAATAGGCAATTGATCGAAAGAAATGGCTTCTCCTTGTCTATTACGGATGATATAGGGTTCAAGGCGCTCCTTAAGTGAACGTACGAGGTACAAAGGCTGTGAGTTCTGCCTGTTGAAGTTACGTGCAGCTTTGTTAAGATGAATCAGCTGGCCCTCCCGATCATAGACAAGCACTTGATCGGTAATGGCTTCAAAGATGGCCTCTAGCTCGCTTGCCCATTCAGACGTCTCCCGCTGTGCACGGCGAAGCGCCGCTTCTAATCGCTTACGCTCAGTCAAATCCAATGCATAAGCAATGACCTCTTCCTCTGACCCTTCCAAGAGAGCTATGCCTAGCAGAACAAACACACGGCTACCATCCCTACGCAAGTATTCTTTCTCATAGGGAGTACAAACCCCTTTCGCCTGCAGTTGTGCCACCGCTCTCCTATCAGCCTCTTGATATTCTGCTGGTGTGATCTCATCCCAACGTAAACGTCCCTCTTGCATCTCTTGACGGGTGAAACCAATCATTTGCAAGAAGGCATCATTTGACTCCGTAATGATCCCATTGACACTAGCAAAGTGAATGCCTAGAGTATTGGACTCAAAGAGCCGCCGGAAACGGGACTCACTCTCACGCAAAGACTCTAGTGTCTCTTGCATCTGTCGTTCAAGTTGCCGACGCTGGGTAACATCGCGGGACACAATGACAGCCCCACTGATCTGTCCGTTACTATCATGAATAGGAGCCCCTCCCATATTCATAAAACGAATCTGACTATCTGGCATGGTTATACTCACATCGACTGTACTAGCCCCTGTAAGAACTTCTCCTTTGAGGATACGAGTAACAGGCCACTGTTCCTTTGACAAACTATTCCCATATTCATCCTGCGGATAAAAAAATCTTCCACGCTCCTGAAGAGATTGGGAAAAGTAATCTGAAGAGGTATGATCACCAACTAAGGATCTAAATGCTGCATTGGCAAATATAATTTTCTCATCTATATCAAGGACAAGCAGTAGATCAGTGACTGCTTCAAAGATCGCTTCAAGCCGATGGACCTGCACATCGGTCTCCCGTTTAGCTTGAGACAACTCTTCCTGCTCAGCCTGTAGCTGCGCGACGAGCATCTCAGCTTTGAGGCGGGCATGCTTTGTACGAACAGCTAAGAGACTAATGGTGCCTCCAACCAGCAGAAAGAGGCCTGTTTCTGTAATCTGTTGCAAACTCCAGACAAAGGAAGGGGATATGAGAAAATAATTGCACAGGCCAGCGCCAATCAGGATGCTAAACAGGCTGGGGCCAGCTCCCCAATCCGAGGCAACAATGAGTGCTACCAGAATGGAGAGTAGTCCTGGAAAGGCAAAATCATGAAATATATGTACAAGTAACAACGTGATTCCTACTGATATTACCTGTAAAATCAGAGCAATCAGGTAACCCATGATAGGAAGACGTCGCCATCTAGTCATCGAAGATAACATAGCCATCACTCTATCCAGAAAAGCCCGCCCCAGACATAGCAATGGCCCAAGCACAATATATTGGGCTCGCGAAATGGATCGACTAGCTTGAATGTCTGAGGAACATGACTGTTTTTCCTTTTTTACAGTATCTTGATGTTCAAATTTCTCCCGCATACATTCCTTCTCCTCATAATTGTGAACCTGGGACTTACTTCTGCTGCCTTTGAGAAAACAAGGGATATATGTTTGACGAAAGAAATTATTTTGCCATCCAGACTCATCAAGATTGTGTCTTCTGGATAATTCAGGATAATATAGTAAAGACAAATTGGCAAGTATCAATCTATCAACCTTCGTCCCCATCAGCTTCTCGTCTGAAATAAGTTTTTAGTCAATACATAGTCATGAGAGAACATACTTATCATTTAAAGACTGATTTTTCTGATGCACTATATAACAAAAGAAAACTAAATTTAGTCATAGAGAAGTTAACCATAGCAAAGAAGAAATCAAAGGGAGACGATCGGCCAGTAGCATTTCAGCAGTTGCTAACGAGTAGGAACCGGGAGGAGCTACCTGAGCATCTACTCCTCCCGCCGCATAAAGAAGGCTGAGGTAAAGTGACATGTCACATATTATTCTATCGGTCAGTTCTTCCCATCTCCTCAAGCTTAATTCTTCTTGGCGATAAATGACTGACTCCCTACAACGACTGGTATCTGCGTTTCAGTTATGCTATCCATGACCATCACCGGAAAAGAGGGCACAACTGGCAAATTGCTCTCCACCACAACACCATTGTCCATATAGACGTGATAGGGGAACATAGCCGGTTCAAAAGCACTACTGTGTGAGACAATGATGATCTGCTCAAAATGTCGACTCAAGAGGTCGCCCGTTACTACATCTACTAGACTCTGCGCTCTTCCGCGGTCAAAGGACGATAGCGGCTCATCCAATAAGACAAAGCCAGGAGCAGCGTTTAATTCGCGTGGGAGTATTGCAATAGCAAAGGCTAAACGTAGAGCTAGCGAGAGCAGGTCGGCAGCTCCACCAGAGAGAGCTGATACAGGCACATAAGCATTAGCTGCCGAATCCCAGACCTGAATCTGGCAAGGCCCCCCGCTTACGGTACCCTCTTCTGGCTCTGTCTCCAAATGCACATCATGATAGCGTCCGCCAGTAAGCGATGGGAGAATTTGCTGCATATAAAATTCGGTGCGAGGTAACATCTTGCGCAGAAGCCGCTGATCGACTTCCTTGATCAGTAGATTGCCACGTTTCTTTGTTTGATACAAACGCTCTTGCTGCTGCATACGAGCACGTACCTCTTGCAGATCTAAAGATTTATTTTGGGCCCCTAGTCGTGTACTCAGTTCTAACTCTTGTTTTTCTAGGTCACTCAATTCGTTCTCGAGAGACATACGCTCCTGCTCAAGGCGGCTACGATCCTCGGACTTGTACTCATCAAGTAAGCTCCAGATCACAACAAGATCAGCCTTCATATAACTAGCAGGCAATGGACGTCCATGCTGCTCAAGCAGAGCAGTAATGGCCATTTGTGCATTTGTAATCTCTTGCAGGCAAAGCGCAATTTTTGCCTTTGAAGCGGCTTCTTTATTCTTTAAAGTTTCAAACTCTTGCAGCATACCCTGCTCATCAGCATCTTGGAGTTCCTGCTCACAACGTTTGCGCAAGCCCACAAGAGCTTCTGCAAAAGGATTGAGCGGCACAACCCAGCTTCCCAGAGTATTGCTAAGTTTAGCCAGCTTCTTATAAAGATCTGTCAGTGACTCCTGGCGCTCTTTGAGGACAGTGCAAAAGTGGGTATGGCGCTCCTGGAGCATCATCTTATTACCCAGAGTGATGTGGAGTTCTTCCAGTTGCTTACGTGCTATGCTTTCAGCATTACTAACAGCCGCCTGCCCAAAGGTGACGCCAAGCGGCTTTACACGCTGGCGTAATGAATCCTGGAGGGACTGTAGAGCATTAC
>CBJMBI010000144.1:0-8549 GCA_966427955.1 uncultured Ktedonobacterales bacterium | reverse complement strand
CTGATTGCCCGGCTGGATTGCATTATGGTGCCTGGATGCGCTATGCTTACTTGACTTGCTCGTGAGGTCCTTTGAGTTTGACGTGCTTGCTCGAGCAGCTTCTGGCTTGTTCTGTGGACGTGATGGCCCAGCATCTTTTGCTTGGAGGCTGGATAGCTGCGCATGAAAATTCTTCGGACGAGATGTTTTAGATGTTGGAATGTCTCTTGTTTGTTTTAGGTCCTTTGGGTTTAACGTGCTCGCTCGAGCAGCTTCTGGCTTGTTCTGTGGACGTGATGGCTCAGCATCTTTTGCTTGGAGGCTGGATTGCTGCGCATCAAAACCCTTCAGACGAGATGTTTTAGATGTTGGAATGTCTCTTGTTTGTTTTGGAATGTCTCTTGTTTGTTTTTGCTGAGATCTTTTGTCCATGAGTTTGTTCTTCCCTGAAGATAAAATCGAAACTGTCTTTTCTCAAACGTCTCACTGTCTGTTCTGAGTTGGCATGGCCATGACAGAGAGCAGAGCAAGGTCGGTGTCTGATTCACACCAAACGTGTAACTATTTTAAAATGTGAATATTAAAATTTGGTCTATATTTTGCTCCTTTGTAAGGTATAACTAGCTTGCTTATCAAAATTGACAAATGAAGTATCTAAAGAAAATATACTTAAATGGATCAACCTTTGTCAAGGTGAAAAGTAGACAGAAATTTTCCAAATAGTCCCTTTATTCCCCTAGATGAATCATGGCTTCCTCAGGTACTCTTGAGGGAGACCAGAAGGATTGCTCATTAGTATCTTTCAATTCAATTGGCAAACGCTTTCACTTCTCTCCAAGATGAGACTTTCTCTGAGCTTGCAATGTCAGGAGCAGGTAACAAGGTCTCTTCTTAAATTGTGTTTGCATTGAAAAAGATCAAAATAGATATTAAAAGCAAAGGGGAAAAGTGAAAATAAAACATAAACACATCATGGAATATCTGCAAGATGCTCTCCTCCTGCTTGCTATGGGAGGGGTGCTCTACATCGGAGCTTCCTGGCAGATGTTCTGGGAGGGCTCAGATGCTGCATATTATCAATGTTATGCAGTAGCTTTCTGGCAAGGTTGGTCGGGATTACAAAAGCTACCACCAGAACAATGCACATTTCTTACTCATCCAGATAAGAATGTCATGCTCATCACCCAGGATGATCTGCTGCGTAACATGCGACAGTGGCGCTTGCCATCTGGCCTGATCCAATTTTTTGCTGCACAATCGCCAGAAAAACCCTATCATACGTTGCCACATGAGTACCCATGGATAACACTGTTGCCTTTGTCCCTTGCGCTGATAGTTCCGGTGCATTGGTACCAAGTTGCTTTTGCCATCGAGATGTTTTTGCTGATTGGATCTATCTATGTTGTACTGCTACACTGGCGGTCTCGACAAGCTGCTCTGGCTTATGCACTTTACGTGTTGATCGGGGGGACATCAACTGCAATGGCACGTATAGACATGGTGCCAGCAGGGCTAAGTCTTTTTGCCTTGATCTGTGCAGTCCGGAGGAGCTGGAACTGGGCATTTGGATTATTAGCGTTGGCGATGTTATCAAAGATTTATCCGGTCATCTTGTTGGTCCCATTTGTATTAACTCTCCAGCGAGACACACCTGGAAAATGGTATATCTGGTCCAAGTGGTTACCAGTGGCACTCTTTGTGGGAATTTGCGTCCTTGTTACTGGGGTATCATTGGCGTTGAGTGTGGTAGGAACATTAGCCCCGTTGGGGTATTTTGCCCATCGACCCACACAGATAGAGTCACTCTTGTCTTCCATCCTCTGGTTATGCAGTTTACTAGGAAAGACTTCGCAGAGGTACACTCTCTCATTTGATTCACTCAATGTTTTGAGTCCTTGGTCTGAGAGTATAACATTGCTGCTAATGGTGCTACTAGTGGTTGGTCTGCTTTCTACTTGGTGGTTACAGTGGAGAGGACGTATAGACTTAGCAATGGCCTGTCTATTGACTGTACTCATGCTGATCGTCACAGGAAAGGTCTTTAGCCCACAGTATCTCATCTGGGTCTTCCCTCTGGTTGCGTACAAGGGAGAGAGTAACCGTTGGTGGCTGTTCTTTTGGGCCATGGTTGGGTGCTTAACCAGTTTGATTTATCCCTATATGTATCCGGGAACATCCTCCCTACTGCTGCGATTCTATCTACTAACAACGGTACGGAATTTCCTACTGCTAGGATTTAGTGTCAGCGTACTGATCTGGAAGTCTGGTTTCTGCCACTGGCTTTGCCATCATAGGAAGAAGACTGAGTATGGTAAGCCGAGAGGGGAAGAGAAAAATACTTAAAAATGGGAAGGGGGACAGCTAATTGTCAGCAAAAACCTCTTGCAAATCCCTAAAAGATGGTGTATGCTTTAATGCGGTATCCCATCTCGGTCTCGCATACAGTACTTGCCCAGGGTTAAGAGTCCCACGCTGGTAGGGGAAAGAAAAGACTGGTGACATCTGTTACGTAAGATATGGACCTGGAGGATTACCAACATATCACACAGGAGGTCCCTAGTTGAGCTTCGTTGACAAAACCCTAAAGTGTCGTGAATGCGGAAACGATTTCGTATTCACTGCAGGAGAACAAGAGTTCTACCAGCAGAAGGGTCTGATGAATCAGCCCGGTCGCTGTCCTGACTGCCGTGCAACCCGTCGTAATGCAGGTGGTAGTTCAGGTAGTCGTGAGCGTAGCCCACGGCAAATGCACACAGTGACTTGTGCTGAATGCGGCACAGAGACGCAGGTTCCATTCTTGCCCAAGAATGATCGCCCTGTCTATTGCAGCCCTTGCTATGATAAAGTACGTGTTGCCCGCAGTTAAATAAAGCTGTCAGCCCCACTGGCTTTCTTATGAACTACCCTGGGACTCAGGGAAAGTGAGGCCTGTGGAGGGAGTATAAGACCCGTTTGAGCGAAAGCTTAGGCTGGCAACCCCCGATGAAGCAGGAAAGCCCATTCGCGAGGATGGGAAGTCCCGGCCCGCAAAGGCATGGGGAGATGTCACTCAAACTAGAGAGGCTGAGCCGAGGTGTGTTCTTGGCTTTGCCTTTTATCTCATTTTTTAGCATACTCATCCGATACCAGAAATCAAAAGGGGTGGGAAGTGTCCCACAGATATCCCCCGTGGGGTGGCTGTAGAAGCCCCTGGCAAAAGCTCAGGGATGCTTCTGCATACACACTTCTCTAGGAGTATTTATTTGAGATGAAAACCCGCGTGCTCTGTCACGGGTACCCTTAACGGAAAGTTCTTCCAACCTCCGGGGTAGTAACATTTATTTTGCATTATTCGTCTATTTTGTGTAGACTATAGGGTGGATTTCTTATAGACATATTATTGGTGAATTGTTGCCAGCCATCTAGGAGAAATACTATGTGGCTAAGAGACTCCGCCTGAGAGAAATACGGGGGTTGTTCCAGGGTTGTTTGAGCAAGCTAATTGACCGGACGTGACCCATGAAAATGGAGCAGCAGGTTATGCATGATGGCTACCAACTTCGATAAGGTTACTGATAATACTGAACAGTTTCCGGCAGTATACCCTGTGGTCAGGACAACGATGAATCTAGGAGTGGGTATTGTTCCTTCTCAACTGACTTTAGAGGATTTACTGTCAGAGACTCGTCAATATCTTGCCCCGCAAGATATTGAGCTGCTTCGACGTGCGTATGATCTTGCTTCCCAGGCCCACAAGGGTGCAGTGCGGCGTTCTGGTGAGCCTTATATCCAGCATCCTCTAGAAGTTGCGTTGCTGTTAGCAGCAATGCGTATTGATGCTGCAGGTATTGTTGCTGCTCTCCTCCACGATGTTGTCGAAGATACCCATTACTCCCTAGATGATCTGCGTGGACACTTTGGTCCGGCTGTAGCCAATATTGTAGATGGGGTCACAAAGTTCAATGCCCTAGCTTTGTCTAGCAAGCCGATTTCTCCATCAGCTATTAATGATGATCAGGAACCCCCTCAGGCTCCCCCTTCACTAGTTGATAAACGTCGTTTACGCATTGAAACTGTACGTAAGATGTTATTAGCGATGGCTGAAGACCCGCGGGTAGTTGTGCTTAAGCTTGCTGACCGTTTACATAATATGCGCACGCTCGCCGTCATGTCTCCAGCCCAGCAACTGAATACAGCACGTGAAACCAATGAAATTTACGCACCGCTGGCTCGTCGCCTGGGTATGTCGCTGGTACAGGCTGATCTAGAGGATCTGGCTTTTAGCTATCTGGAGCCAGAAAAATATAAACGCCTTGCTCATCAGGTCGAAGAAGAAGTGAGAAGGCGTCTGCCTTTTATTAATGAAGTCTCTCGCGTCTTGCAGGTGGAGATGAAGCGGGCAGGGATCAATGCAGAAGTGATGGCTTGGCAGAAACATCTCGCTAGCATCAATCGTAAATTGGAGGATCTGCCCTCACAGCAGAGCAGCAATGACCTTAGCCAGATTCATGATCTCGTTTCCTTTCGCATCCTCGTTGACACGGACTATGAATGCTATCTTGCTCTGGGCCATATTCATGCACTTTGGCGACCTAAAGACGGTTGTATCAAGGATTTTATTGCTATCCCTAAGGTCAATGGCTACCAGTCGTTGCATACCACGGTCTTTTGTCTGGATAATCACTTGGCTGAAATTCAAATTCGTACTCATGATATGCAGCGCACGGCTGACTATGGCATTGCCAGTTACTGGTATCTGAAAGATCGCATGGGTCAAAAAGAAGAAGTGCCCGACGAAGGAGCGGTCCCGGCAAGCTGGCGGCTGTCATATCGCGAAATGGTTACTTGGATTGAGCAGTTGCGTGAATGGCAACATTCTTTACCACAAGAGGGCGCTGACGAATTTGTTGAGGCGGTCAAAGGAGATATCTTCCAGGAGCAGATCTTTGTATTTACGCCTAAAGGTGAGGTCAAGGATTTGCCGCGTGGTTCAACTCCTCTTGATATGGCTTATCGCATTCATACAGATCTCGGTGATCATTGTGCAGGTGCACGTATTATCTCGAATATGGATGATGGTGGTCGTCTGGTCACGCGTCTCGTCCCACTTGATTATCAGCTCAAGGGGGGAGAGATCGTCGATATTATAGTTAATCGAACCGTTCACCCAACACGAGATTGGCTCTCGTTTGCTCGTACTGCTGCAGCACGCAACAAAATCCGACGCTATCTCAAGACGTATGAGCGTGAGATTAATTTGCAATTGGGCCGTGAGCGCTTGTCCCTGGCCCTAAAAGCTTCGGGAACAGAAGGTGTCAATGAAGTCGTTGAGGAGTTGCTGACCCGCTTGTGCTCTGAAGAGGTTGCTGTCGATTCCATCTTCAAACAATATGCAACTCTTGAAGATATTTATGTAGGCCTCGGTCGCGAGGATCTGCATGTAGAACCCGTTTTAGAACACCTATTGCCTCTCTTACCTAAGCGCTTCGGTATTGAACATGGCAAAGAGGATGAGAAGGATTGGGTGGAGAGTGGGAGGAGCCCTCTTTCGAAAGAGGATAATGAGAGTGCTATTTTGGTCCAATTGGCCCAATGCTGTTGCCCTATCCCCGGAGATGCAATTATGGGTTTCCTTACTCCTGACCGGGGAATGGTTGTACACCGCAGTGATTGTCAGATGCTCCGTCGTAATAGGGATAATACACATTCCCTCATAGAGGTTAACTGGTTGCAAATTCAGCCAGAGTTTTACCGCGCTCAGATTACTCTTGTTGCCTATGATCGTGCAGGTTTATTACGTGACGTTGCTGCTGTGGTAGCTGATGCGGGTGTCAATATGACATCAGTAACTTCAACGAGTAATCCTGCCTCACAAAAAGCAGTGATTACAGCGACCCTCGAGATTGCCTCCAAGAGTGGAGTCCTTGATCAAATCGAGCGAATCTTATATCGATTACGTCAGGTGAAAAGTGTAGTCGATGTGGTGCGGGCTACTTGCAAGTAAGGTTAATCCCCTTTTTTCCTAGTCATAGGTCAGTAATATCTAACAAGATACAATTTAAAACGTATACTAGTAGGTATGATGAGTCTGGCTATCGAGAGAAATCTTTTCTGGGCGTTGTATGTAGGCCAGTAATCCCGTAGATCAGGTATTTTATCCTCAGAAATGGCATGCATTCTTAATACCTAAACAGTCTATGATAGATAGATCAATAAAACAACACATTACAGAAAACTCCTACCAGGATATGATGGAGCAAGTTCTGGCGTTAGTATCTCCATATATGAGTTCCCAGGAAATAGATATGGTAGTCAGAGCTTTCCAGTTGGTGCTAGGAGTTTGCCGTCAAGAGCCCCAAGAGATGCAGCTTCTGCCTCGGTTAGAGCGTGCTTTGGCTGTAACAACCATTCTAGCTCAGATGATGCATGTTGATGCGATAGGGATTGCTGCTGGTCTAGTCTTTGAGTCTGTAGATGCCGAAGCTTTGACTATTGAGCAGGTTGAACAGAACCTAGGGATGGCTACAGCATGTGTGATTGGAAGTATGAGTCGACTTAACATTCTGGAGCGTAAAAAGCAGAATGTAGCGACTGGTGCTCTGGCTGCGATCAAGAATACGCAGCTGGCTAATGTTAAAAAGGGCTATGATGAGCAAGAAGATGCTAGCTTAGCTTCAAGTGTGGAAAGTAAAAAACCGCGTATCCGTGAAGCAATGCGCCGCCAGCAAGCCGAGGCTGTCCGGAAGATGTTTGTGGCAATGGCGGATGATCCAAGAGTTGTGCTACTCAAGCTTGCCTATCGTTTGTATACCATGCGCCTTATACATGAAAATAAGTATTATGGTGATCAGCAGCAGAAGATCATTATGGCGCAGGAGTCGCGTGAGATCTATGCCCCATTAGCGGGACGATTGGGAATGTCACGTGTGGAAAGTGAACTGGAGGATTTAGCTTTTGAAATTCTCGAGCCTGAGAGGTATCACTGGGTCCGTGATATTGTCGAGGAAGAGAGTAAGCAATGGAGTTCCTATGTAGAGCGTGTTTGTGGTATCTTGCGCTCAGAAATGGCAGTAATCGGAGTCAAAGCAGAAGTCTCAGGCCGTGTCAAACATGCTTATAGTTTCTATCGAAAAATTGCACGTGATCTCAGTGAGGTTGAGGATTTTGAACAGCTCAAGGCAGCGGCAGATATCAGCAAGATCCATGATCTCATTGCTTTCCGTATCCTAGTTGATACGACGACTGATTGTTATATCGCATTGAGTCACGTTCATAGTCTCTGGAAGCCCAAAGAGGGTCGTATCAAGGACTTCATTGCTCATCCCAAGCCCAATGGGTATAGCGCACTGCACACGACTGTTTTTTGTCTGGATGACCAACTTGTAGAAATTCAGATCCGTACCCATGCTATGCATGAAATGGCGGAATATGGTGTAGCTATGCACTGGCACTACAAAGATGTGGGGGACCAGGCCTCTGCTTCTGCCAGAGAGTTACTCTCTTGGTTGCGTCAACTCGCGGAGTGGCAGCAAGAGCTACGCGCTACCAGCATCAATGATTCTGAATTGACAGATTCAATTAAGGACGATAATTTTCAAGAGCAGATTTTTGTTTTCACTCCCAAAGGTGAGGTGAAGGATCTGCCAGTTGGCTCGACTCCGCTTGATTTTGCCTATCGTATTCATACTGGGATTGGTGATAAATGTGCTGGAGCCCGGATTATTACGCCGATGGATGGTGAGGATTGGGGACGGTCAGTGACACGTATGGTTCCGCTTGATTATGAGCTAAAGAGCGGAGAGATTGTTGATATCGTCACTAGTCGTACTGCACACCCAACGCGTGATTGGTTGAATTTTGCTCGCACTGCTGCTGCAAAGAGTAAAATTCGCCGTTATATTAAACTACATGAAAGGCCGATAAATATCCAAATTGGGCGTGAACGGTTAGATCGTGAACTCAAAGTGGCGGTACCACGTGGGTTGGAGGCTGTCACAGAAGATGCTGAGAACATGCTATGTAGCGAGTTCCATGTTGACTCATTTGAAGACATACTGGCTGCTCTTGGTTCAGATTATATACGTCCTCATGCCGTAGTCGTGAAACTGCTGGCATATTGGCAACAGCGTGAAAGCAAAGACACTAAAGAGGCTAAGACTAACAAAGAGATTAAGGATGATGAGGAGACTGTCACGCTCCCTGTTGTAAGCGCTAAAGCAACTGTAGCCCAGTTGGAAGTGGCAGGAGTTAGGGGTCTCTTATCGAAGCTGGCAAATTGTTGTTGTCCTCTTCCCGGTGACTCGATCATTGGTTTTATCAGTCGTGGTAAAGGCGTGATAGTACATCGAACGGATTGCCGTAATGTCTCTCGTCTGCGGATGCGTGAGGGTGAGCGGTTAATTAATGTGAACTGGTCTGGAATAAGTCAGCAGTTCTATCATGTTCCCATCGTGGTTGTTGCGCAAAACCGAGCTGCTCTGATGCGCGAGATCACAGTTGTCATTAGTGAGATTGGAGCAGATTTGCTCTCTGTCAGTTGCCGAGTCAATCGTGATGTGGCAGTTGTGACTATGACTGTGCAAATTAACGAA
>CBJMBI010000143.1:0-8556 GCA_966427955.1 uncultured Ktedonobacterales bacterium | reverse complement strand
GCAGCCCGCACTGTTATGAAGCAGCATAAGCAGAAGCAACATAAACCGGGTGAATAACATCAAGGGACATGCTGTCTACAAAGCATGTCCCTTCTTCGCCAAACCAAAAAGCTACCCACGTGCACGTGCTAGTTCGCGCTCACGGATATCACGCTTCGTAAGAGGTTTATGACCACCACCGAAGTATTTGAAGCCAAGTTCACCATTATCCCACACAACCAACAACATACTAGCGTTGAAGATGGACGAGTAGGTACCACTAAAGATACCGATGAGCAAGGTCAAGGTAAACGTATGAACGTCAGCATTGATTCCTTCTGTGAAAAGCGTGAGGGTGAACAACGTGAAGAGTACCGTAAGAGAAGTGTTCAATGAACGAGCCATCGTCTGAATTAAACTAGCATTCACGACCTCCTCAAAAGTCTCCACAGAGCGACGTTGCATATTTTCACGGATGCGGTCAAACACCACGATCGTATCGTGTACTGAGAAACCAATAACCGTCAACAATGCCGTAATGAATAGGGCACTAATCTGAATACCAAAGAAGTGACCCAGAATTGAGAACACGCCAAGCACAACTAGAACGTCATGTAGCAGAGCGATGATGGCACAGGCTCCATAGCGGAACGCATTGGGGACCCTACGGAACGAGAACCAGACATACAGCAGGATAAAGGCTGATGCTGCTAAAACTGCCAGAGCAGCATTCTGAGTAGTTTGAGCTGCTACTTCTGGACCAACTTCTGAACTGCTCACGAGTGCCAAGTAAGGACCGCCATGATTCAAAACATACTCTTGAATCTTAGGCACCGTGAGATCTTGTGGATTGTTTGTAGTAGTTGGAGTAATAGTCGAGCGTGTAAGAATCTCAATAACCTGGGAAGTCGTACCCTGCTCAACACTCACAATAGAGGACGGCTGGTCCTTATTTGACGGCAAGTCCGCCAAAGCGGCCTTAATAGCACTCGTTGTTGGAACATCCTTGAAATTAGTCACCGTATAAAGACTATAGGGCTTGCCGTTGTTGTCTTTGAGAGTCGCTTGCTTAATCTGCAAAGTAGAAGTAGAAGCAAACTTATCTGTAAGCTTGCTTCGAATAGCATTATCAACATTGCCATCGACACTCGTATTGAATTTGATCCAGATGGTTTTCTGACCATCTTGGGCACTACTACCTTTGCCCAAAACGATCTGCAAGCTCTCCAGCTTGAACGGCTTAAGCAGATCTCTAACCTGTGCATCGGTCATCTGAGTTTGCGGACGCAGATCCACCTCGGAACCATTAGTAAAATCGATACCAACGTTCAGTCCGTAAATGATGAGCGATATAAAACCAGGAACGATTACCAACCCAGAAATCAACAGGAAGAGAAAACGATGTTTGACCAAATTGAGCATAGCTGCCTCCTCTACACTACACCGTTACGCCGTGCTAGGCTCGTCGCGGGGGCCAAGCTCGCGGGAAGCCCAAACAGCGCTGGATGATTGATAAAGCCCGTCGGTACAAGCAGGTTCAGCAGTGTGCGAGTGACGACAATAGCAGTGAACATACTTACCACAACGCCCAAGAAGAGAGTACTGGCAAAACCAATGATGATGCTTGCACCAAAGTTACTGCCAAAGGCGAACAGAACAGCACAGGTAATCAGCGTCGAACAGTTTGAGTCACGGATCGAGGGCCAAGCACGGCTCCATCCGATATCAATTGCAGAGGATAGCAACCTGCCAGCACGTATTTCTTCTTTAACGCGTTCAAAGATGAGCACATTAGCATCGACTGCCATACCAATGGAGAGAATAAAGCCAGTAATACCAGCCAAGCTCATCGTCACCCCAATGATTTTGAAGACAGCAAAGGTTAAGCAGGCATACAGCACCAATGCGATGTCGGCCAATAAGCCAGGCAGACGATAGTAGAACAACATGAACAGGATAACAATGCCAATGCCAATACCGCCAGCTAATAGACTCTTCTGGATGGCTGTTGCTCCCAGTGTTGGACTAATATCATTGCTACTATTCAGCTTAAGAACAACCGGAAGAGAACCATATTTCAGGACATTGACAAGCTGCTGGGCCTCACTATAGGTAAAGTTTCCTGTAATCTGCCCATTGCCGGGAATCTGGCTCTGAATAGTTGGTGATGAGAGCACTTGTCGGTCTAAGGTGATAGTAAGCGCATGGCCAAGATTGTGAGCTGTGTAGGTACTGAATTTGGAGACAGCAGAGCCTTGCATAGCAAAGTCAATCTGGTAACCTGTACCTCCTGATTGGGCTTGAGAGATTCCAAGCTGGTTAGGATCGAGGTCATGGCCTGTGAAGAGAGGCTTGCCTCCTGGATTATACTGGGTGTACTGCGAAGGATTGAGGGTTATTCCTGGTGCAAGATTCCCACCTTGGTCAGCAGGGCCAGTATCCCAAAATTCTAACACTCCAGTTTTGAGCAGATCGTTAACTGTTTTCTGTTCATCGCCACTAAAGCTTGGCATCTCAATAGAAATGGTTGGTTGTTGTTGTGTGTGTAAAAGACGGATATTTAACTCTTTTACACCCAGCCCGCCGCTCAGACGCGACTGGACAATCTGAAGGGTATTTTGCATCTCCTGGTCTGTAGGATGTCCGCTTTTGGGTGCCAATAGCAGACGCAGGCCGCCAGCTAGGTCTACACCTTGCGAAACATTAAATGGATTTGTGATTCCGTACCATGGTTGATTAGGCCAGAAGTCCACAAATGACGCACCTGCGGCTAATAAGATGATGAAGATGAGAAGTATGAGTGTTCCTCGCCGCATAACTCTTATTTCCTCTCGTGAAGTAGTTCATTCTACCTGTTGCTAGATTCTTCGTTAGGAGTAATGCAATGCGCCCATTTTCTCTATTACACGCGGCTAGGTATACGCTATCGAAAATGGGTACAAGACGCCACTGTATTTTTGTGCAGTATAGCACAAGTGAGTTGCCATTGACTATGCTTTGAGCAGCGTGTATCCATGTGCAAGTAGAATGTTCCCTATCCTTATGCTAATTCGTATTAGATGGTAGCAGGCACGACTAGCTCATGTGCAAAATTGCCTTTCACAACAATTCTAAGCTTGCAAATTGTGAAGCTGTTTCAAACTGGGGAGGCAAAAGCCTTGGGATGGAAAACTATGCTTTTACTGCAAAAAGAATTATTAGCCATAAAAAAGGAGATGGTTTATATCTATGGATGAACCAACAACTCTGCAAAATTCCAATGTTTCATTTGCACCTTCAACTAATTCTAGAATAGTAATAGATGTTCGTAACATTACTAAAAGCCTTCCTCTAGGACGTGAGCGCATTAAGATTCTCAAAAATATTAGTTTTCAGGTGATGAGTGGAGAATTTATTTCCATGATTGGCCCTTCGGGTTCGGGCAAAAGTACACTGCTGGGTATTATCGCTGGCCTGGATAATCCGACGAGTGGTCAGGTATTGATTGATGGGATAGATATTACACGGATGTCTGAGGGACAACTGGCCTCGGTACGTAACACAAAAATTGGCATGGTTTTCCAGGCCTTTAACCTCATTCCAACCTTAACAGCCCAAGAAAATGTCGAAGTGCCGCTCTATGTTGGCAAACACAAAGGATCGCCTTCTGCACGTGCCAGAGAACTGCTTGGTCTAGTTGGCCTTTTACATCGCCTCAATCACCGACCAAACCAGCTTTCGGGGGGTGAACAACAGCGTGTGGCAATTGCGCGGTCCCTGGCGACTGACCCAGCTATTGTGATTGCCGATGAACCAACCGGCAACCTAGATGCCAAAAATGGTGAGAAGATTCTTAATTTGATCGCTGATCTGCGTGCCCACACTGGTAAGACCTTTATAATTGCTACCCATGATATGAACATTGCTTCTCATGCAGATCGCTCTATTGCTCTTAGGGATGGATTAATACAGGATTAGCAGGCGCGATATGGGGGCCAGCGGAGGAGATAATGATGGTTGACAAACAAATCCGGCGATATCTGTGGGAAACAGCGGAAGCGATAAATCGGGTCCCTACAATACGAACAATGAATTGTAAGTCATGTTTTATTTAATAATTTAAGGATTTATGGTAGGAGAGATGTATAAGTGAAAACCTTAATGTACTTCAACTATACGACCCGTTCTCTGTTGCGTGGTGGGCAGCGAACACTCCTGGCAATTTTTTGTGTTGCCGTTGGTGTGATGGCGATTGTTGCTTTGCAGTTGGTTGGTCTAATGATCAATAGTGCCTTCAATAGAAATGTACGTGATGCCAATGGTGGCGACATTGCTGTACGCTCCCAGAATCAGCCATTTACACAGGATGATCTCTCCTTCTTTGACCAACTGAAAAAAAATGGAACCGTCAATAATTATACAGCTCTCATTAATGCCCAGGGCTCAACTGGCGCAAAAACAAAAATCTCGTTGCGACAGTCTTTTAATGTGCGCGTGATTGATCCTAAGAACTATCCCGTTGTGACTGCTCCAACTTTTCTAAATCCGGCCAATGGAAAGATTGTAGACTTGGTGAAGGACCACCAGGTTGTGGTCACGCAACCATTTATTGACCAGTATAAGAGGAAAATTGGGGATAGCTTCGATATCCATGTTGGCTCACGGAACCAGGGTAGCTTCACAATTCGTGTCAAATTGGTTGGGATTGTAGCCGAATCAGGAGTGCTGGCGCAGTCAGGTAGTGTAGTACTGCTCTCTATCAATGATTACAAGGCAGTCCATTCGGAGGTGCTCTACGATAGTATCAATATTATTACTGATGCATCGCACATTAATCAGGCCGTAAAGAAAATTCAGGAGCACTTCCCAATTGCAAATACCCAAACGGCCACTGAGGCCTTGAAACAGCAGCAGGATACAATCGATAACATCCGGAAATTCCTAGAGATTGCTGGTCTGCTGGCATTGCTGATCGGCGGAGTGGGTATTGTGAACACCATGCAAGTCCTGCTCTCTCGTCGCAAAATTGAGATTGCCATGCTCAAGACAACGGGTTATCGCCGCTTCGATCTCTACCTGCTCTTTGGTCTTGAGGCGGGCTTGCTCGGTCTAGTGGGTGGTGTCATCGGTGCAGGAGCTGCCACTGGCGTGAGTTACCTAGTACGCAATGTGGTACAATCAAGTTTCGGACTCAATATTCCCTTTCTGCTCGATTGGTACACTATTGGCGGAGGACTTTTGATTGGTCTGGCAACAGCATTAATCTTTGGCTTATTGCCTATCGTACAGGCGGCTAATATCCGTCCGTTGAATGTGATCCGTGAGATCCCTGAACGTTGGGGAGCAGGCAGTGTCTTATTAACACTGACCCTACTCTTGTTACTCTCTGTATTGTTCTGCATACTGGCAATCATTATCCTTAACAATGATATTATACTAGGCATTACTTCTGTTTATAGCACATTCATTTTTCTTGGTCTGTTGAGTCTTCTCTTTGGACTAATCATCTTTCTCATGAGCAAGCTACCAGTTCCGGAACATTTTACAATTGGTGCTGCGGTCCTTGTATTAGTAATGGCTACAGTTTCAGGGCTGATCATGCGTATTTTACCTGCCTTTGGCATGTTGCTATTAATTTTTCCATTGATGGGCATTGTAGTAATGTTGGCACCACGCACGTGGAAGGTTAACACGAAGATGGCACTCCGCAACCTGGATCGCCAGCGTGGACGAACGACAACAACATTATTAGCGCTATTTGTGGGTATCTTCACAATTAGTTTAATATTGATTCTAGGTCAGAATTTACACGAGCAAATTAATAATGCCATTGCCAATGTATTGAATTATAATGCCTTTACAATTACTTCGAACGACGATACAACAAAGCTACAAAATGAGATCAAATCGATCCCAGGTTTGGAGGCTTATCAGCATCACATACTAGCCTCGACAGCTCCGGTTGCCATCAACGATGAGCCCATTCAGAATCTTCTGCCTGTAGGCGAGAACTCCCACCCATCGCCTGGATCGCTCGGTCGTGCCGGCGCATTGTATTTCTTAAGCGGGGTTGAAGGATATGATGTTGGAAAAAAACAGTTGCCAACTAGTGATGCACTCAGCATCGTCAAAGGCCGGAACCTGCAACCTTCTGACGCTAGTTCTGATAATGTACTGATTGCCAACCAGCTTGCAGACCTAGGTCCTCTATACCTCAAGGTTGGAGATACGGTAACACTTAGCAGTATTGATCGTGCAAGTACAAAGGTAGTCCATATCGTTGGGATCTATCGCTTTATAGGATTTGGTAACGGTCTCTATCCGATATTGGGTACAAGTGAACTGGCCAAAGCCTTAGCGCCCACAGGAGTCAGCCAAGCCATTTTCTATATGAAAATCTCGCCAAACAAGCTTAATAGTGCAGTGGATACGCTTGGTCGAATAGTGCCAAATGCCTTTACACTCAATCTGGCCAATATCAGTAGTATTATCGACCAAATGCTTAACGATATCCTATTGACCCTAACAACGATTGCCTCACTCTCGCTGATAGCTGGTGTGATTATCATTGCGAATGCCGTAGCGCTGGCAATGTTGGAACGGCGTCGTGAACTAGGTATTCTCAAATCGGTCGGGTATACGAGCCAAACTATTCTTGGAGAAGTCTTATTAGAGAACGGTCTAGTCGGTGGTACTGGTGCAATGATGGCAATGCTATTGGTCTCGTTAGTCATCTTCTTGCTTGGCAAGTATGTCTTTAAGGCTGTTAGCCTTGCTGTAGCTCCTTCTACGGCGCTTGCGATGGTTCTTGGGGCTATATTTTTGGCGATGCTTACTGCTGTACTAGTAGCCTGGCAAGCTGTACGTGTGCGCCCATTAGAGGTGTTGCGTTACGAATAGTGATGTTTAGAGAGCTAGCAAAAGAAGAGGAATTTCCATCTCTTCAGGAGTCAATCCACCATGATGACCAAGAAAGTGCATAGCGAATTTCCCTTCTTCATACCACCATACCGTCTCATCCTTATAGGGAAGAATTATTACATTTCCCACACGTTGCAGGAAAGTAGGTGAGGGTTCTTGCAAGCCAAAAAAGTGTTGTTCGAGCAATTCGCGGGTCTGATAAACTTCTGCTCTACCCACCAAGCATTCTCGAAGTTTGGCCACCAGTGTATCTATGTGCTCCTCAGCGACATGCAAGAACATATCGCGTGCCGAACCAGCTGGCACGAGTGGATCACCCCGCTTGTTCGTTTTCAGATACTGGGTGATCCCAGGCATTTGCACATTAAGGTAGTAGGTATTGTGGGGATTTACTTCGATCTGACCATGATCTGCTGTAATCATCAACAGTGTATTTGTCGTTTTTCCTCGCACACTCTTATAAAAAATCTGCTCCATCAGAGCAAAGAAGGTCTCAATGGCTTCCCGAGACTCTTGTGAAGAGGGGCCATGGTTATGACAAGCCGTATCAAAGCGATCAAAGTACAAGAAGTAGTAGGTTGGTGAGTTTGTTCGAGCCGTGACCAGTTCAGCCAGTTGGGTTAGTGCATCCGGCAACGTTTTGTAAGGATGGACACGGGCTCCGCGAAAGACGATGTCAGAGTAAGTGGAAGGAGTATAGGCATCATATTGAAGAATATGCGAACTGACTCCTTGAGCTTGCAATGTTTGATAAAATGTCTGGCTAGGGAAGAATTGTGTAGGAGCGATAGAGGATTGTTTGATGGTATCACGGGCGAACTTATCGCCTGCATATGAGAAGAGGAGGGGTGAAATAATCTCATCAACCAGTGGCTCATAATAGCTCCACTCGTAGATACCGCTCTGCCCAACATTCAGTCCTGTATGCATGCAAGTAACATGCGCAGCAGTAGTCGAGGGAAATTGGGAAGTCAGTTTAGAGACTACTCCCTGTGTGCTGATGGTATTGAGAAAGCTGCAGCTTTCCCCATAGCGTTCAAAGAAGCGCCAGCCAAAGGCATCAACAAAGAAAAAGATGACCTTATCGTATCGAGTAGGCAAGCTCCCAAAGACATCACATGGAAGCATTGGACCTTGTTGCCCAGTCAAGAGGAATGAGATTGTTGAGGGGAGACGAGAGAAGCAATACGAGTCATAGCAGGGTTTGACAAAGCGCTGAGAGAACTTTGCACTATTGACTGCCTTGAGCGAAAGTATATTGAGCATTGTTATTCTTACTCCCTGAAAAAGATCAGCTAAGGCAATAGAACAGATCAATCTTGCAAAGAGGATCTCTGCTTGTTCTAGAGGAAGAGCTAATTGGATCTTGTACCGTTCCTTTACATGTAGAGAGTATATCACAAAGAAGACATTATTGTCGAGGTTTAGCATTGAAGTTTTTGTACACAGTTCAGGAAGGAGATGCCCGTATTGCTACTTTGCAGGAGAAGAGAGTGCTTTGGAAAACTGATCAGAAAAACCATTGACAAGATGCGGGAGAGTTTGGTATTATTAATCCTGTTGGCAAAACGACCACTAAAATAAGCCGAAGTGGTGAAATTGGTAGACACGCAACGTTCAGGGCGTTGTGCCTTAACTGGCATGGGGGTTCGAGTCCCCCCTTCGGCACCCCCTCTT
>CBJMBI010000142.1:0-8572 GCA_966427955.1 uncultured Ktedonobacterales bacterium | reverse complement strand
CACATCCTTTGATTAGACCTGCATTATATACCGATGATTTCCCATGAACTGGCGTAGCGTAATATGGATTATCAAAATAGCGCCGAACAAGATCCAATCGCCCATAAATACTCTCGCGAGCACTTTGTATCTGCTGGTTAATTTCATGCCAATCAGAATGTGAGCCTTCTTCCAAGATCTTTCGAACTTGCCTATAGAGCCGTACAGCTTTTACCTGCTCATCTGTAGGATCCCTCTTTTCATGTATACTAGGTGCTACATCATAATCTTTTTTCTCTTGCTTTGTCAAGAAGTAACAAATTCTCTTTCGTTGCAATTTTTCAGCAATAGCATCTGCACGAGAGCCTTTATCGAGCAATTTTTTCGCCTGATCATAGACATAGGCAGCAAACTTCTGTGCAGGAGTTCCATCAGAACTATGCATCGCTGCATCAGCATCTTTCTTCTCCTTTTTTGTTAAGAAGTAACAAATTCTCTTTCGTTGCAATTTTTCAGCAATAGCATCTGCACGACAGCCTTCATCGAGCAATTTTTTCGCCTGTTCGTAGACATAGACAGCAAACTTCTGTGTAAGAGTTCCATCAGATCTCTGCATCGCTGCATCAGCATCTTCCTTCTCCCGCGGCGTTAAGAAGTAACGAATTCTCTCTCGTCGTAATTCTTTAGCAATAGCATCTGCACTATAGCCTTTATCGAGCAATTTTTTCGCCTGATCGTAGACATAGACAGCAAACTTCTGTACAGGAGTTCTATCAGAACTATGCATCGCTACATCAACATCTTCCCTCTCCTGCCGCGTTAAGAAGCAACGAATTCTCTTTCGTTGTAATTCTTTAGCAAGTAAATCTGCACTATAGCCTTTACCGAGAAAATTTTCCGCCTGTTCGTAGACATAGACAGCAAACTTCTGTGCAAGAGTTCTATCAGAACTATCAAATGCTGCATCAGCATCTTCCTTCTCCTGCCGCGTTAAGAAGTAATGAATTCTCTTTTGTTGTAATTCTTCAGCCAGGGAAGCTGCACAATAGCCTTCATCGAGAAATTTTTTTGCCTGATCATAGACATAGGCAGCAAACTTCTGTGCAGGAGTTTTATCAGAACTATAAATTATTGAATCATAGTCTATTTTTTCTTTAATTGACATATAATATTTTGGATCGTTTATTTTATCATATAAGATCTGTTTATCACGTGTTCGATCACGTATTATATCATATATATTTCTTTCATCTGCATACCTACAATCTGCGGCAATTTCTCTAATACTCCCAAGTTTATTACCCATACTAGTTCTTTCTAAAAAGATATCCTAAAACATTAATTGCAATACAAAATGCTTCACTACTCTCAATAATGCCCCATATGAACAGCATTTTCTATGGGGAAATAGGAACACTTTCATGGTGATGTGTCAGAGAGCCTATCTCCCTTTTTGGCGAACTTCTGTGTCAAACGACAGCCCCCCTTTTCTTGAAGGGTAACATTTTTTGTTGTTGTTGCTAAGGAGGAAAGAGGGACAGTTTCTTGAACTCTGGCACACCACGTCAGGAATTGTGGAGGTCCTAGCTGAGAGGCCTGATAATGATACTCGTGATGAAAGAAATCAGTACTCTTCTCAATGGGCATGGAGCCGCTTCCCAGGCTGGTTTGTGCTATCTCTTGTCTCTGGACTTGCGGGTAACGCGGGTAATGCGGAGGACTCTCCCACCATTCTTTATATACATTTTCTTTTTGATTCTCTTTTATCTTCTCTGTGAGAATCGCTTAGAGAGTTACCCGCGTTACCCGCGTTACCCGCAGTTTCTCTCGCTAAAAAAGTTCTCTGTGAGAATCGCTTGGAGAGTTACCCGCGTTACCTGCAATGACTCTCCAAAAGGATACCTTTGTATGGAGTTGTTTTTGATGCTCCAAGTGAAGATTATTCTCACCGAAACGTTCACCCACCCGCTTCTTCAATTCCTGTCCCAAGCGGTTTTTGAAACTGTTGGGTCTCTCCTGGAACAGGATTTGCAGTCGTTCTGGAAGGGCTTCTGCAAGATCTATGCTCACCTGGTCCTCCTGCATACTTGATTGTCCTGTCACTGGTTCGTTCATAAGTGCAATGATATCAGCAACTTTGACCCAGTTGGAGCCCAATTTGTCGTACCAGGCTTGTAAGAAGGTCTCCCATTGTTGCGAGATTTCGTCAGTGGCTTCATAGTGCCGCAACTGGTTGCCTAAAAACCCTGGGACTCCAACGTGAGCGAGGATTGATCCGATGGTCTGCACCCAGGGACTGAACGTTCCCATGGCGGGCAAATCCGAGGCCTGTGGCTGCCCGCTCACATACCACACTCGAATCAGGATGAGAAGCGCTCTGACCAACTCCATGCGCCTCTGCCGGACAGCTTCGACCAGATTGGGATACCGGAACCCTTTGCGCATCCATGGTCGCGACATCTTCGGGTCTAGCCGAATCCAGTAGCTCCGACGTGCAAGGTCACCTCCTAATTGCAGGTTGTTCCCCGTCGCTATCCAGGTCGCCATGTTGGGGACATGCGCCGTGGCAGACTGTCCAAGTACACGCCCCTGGGAGATTTCTGAGGTCAGCACACCATCCAGTTTGGCCGATTGCAACCGACCTATCACGTTGTCAATACAGATGACTGTCTGACCTTCCATCAGCATTGCCATCAAACATTTCCCCCACTCTTCCTCGGTGCTGGGCGGCGTCAAGATCGAGGCAGAACGGCCCGTGGCGATCATGGCCACACTGTGGGCGAGAATCCCCTTTCCACTTCCAGCCTTACACGCGTCAATCCCAGCCAGCGGCACGTCCCCCTTGATAGCCGGACGGATGATGGGGGTCATCAGCAAGGCCAGTGTATTGGCTCGATCAGCCTCTGAGGCATAACAAAACTCACCAAACAGGTCCCAAATGAGGTCCAACGCCTCTTTCACATCTCGTGCAGTTGGGTTGGTCGGCACATGAGGGGACTTGCTGTCAGTTGGTGGCATGTAGTAGAGTTGCGTCTCTGGATCATAGCCTGGCCGATCACAGATACTGCCATCGGGTCGCAGGATGGGCACTTCCGTCAGGCCAAGAAGCGGTGGAAAGGGAAGAAAAGGTTTCTGGTGCACACGGGCCAGGATCTGCTCAGAGATTTCTCTGGGAGGACGCGCGGGAGTATAGACAGGCGGTTTGTCCGGGTCTTTGGGCATTCTGACGGTAAAGAAATTGGCCGAAATGATCAGAGCTCCCGTCACATTGATGACTCCCATCTCATAAATTCTCAGTCGCTTCTGCTCATCATGTGCCACATTGACCAGACGTGATGATCGGATGAAGAGCCAACGGGACTTGCTCTGCTCCAACTCGATGGCCTTGATACATTGATCCACCGTTTCAGGGAGCTGGGCATCAGTGAGAATGATGTTTGGCAAGTCCTCACAATTGGATGAGCCGCTACCCGTGCTTGTTCTCCTATAGGCACTTGCGAGACTCTTCATGGCCTCACTTTCCGTATAAGGCTCCAATTGGCCCTTGCTATTGTGAGGCGAGACTCGGCTGGCATATTCGCATATCACGGCTTGGGCCTGTTCCCAGCTATACTTATGGTCCCGCAACTCACAGGCCAACCGAAACCCTGCATTATTGCGCCCCATCTTCGACTGTTCCAAGGCCGTGGCCGTCAACTGCTCTGCAAGACGCAAACGGTTGGCAGGCATCTGTAAGAGAAGCGGCTGTTTGGAGGGAACGAAGCATCGACGGTTTGCCTCCGACTCTGGCGGATGAAGGAGTTCGAGCATGGTACGTAAGTCATCGGGTAAGATTGAGAGATCATCGGGAATTGGATCGCGTAACCAGACATACGGTCCAGAGCTATTACACCCACAAAAGGCTGCGTAACCACCATCGCCACGAATATCCAGTCCTGGCCACTGCTCTCCAAGAGCCCGTTTCGATTTGCCATTGAGAGTGGACACCTGCCAACCAGGATGCTGGAAGTAGACATGCAAGCCACCTGAACCCGTCTGCACATGCGGACGCAATCCAAGCCGCTCACAGGTCTTTCTACCAATCTCACCATCAAAGTCCAGAATGACGAGATGACTGATCTCACCCGTAACCACCGCCCAAGCACTGGGACGATAGACCTTTTGCCAGAGCTGAAGTTCTTTGACAGAGGGTCGACGTTTCTGAAGAAATTTCCACGCCAGACGTTCGGGTGTCCCATCGGGATTGGTACCACCCGTCTGCGGAGGCCGTTTCTCTTGATCGAGAGGAAAAACGGACCACTGGAGATCCGAGAGAGCCGAGAGAGCCACCAGATCCGGCTCCTGCTGACCCCAAGTTGAATGTTGCATGCTCATCAACCATCCCTTTCCACACTTGACTTGGGGGGGAACCAGAGAGCGCTTCTCTTGCCACCCCAAGACATGCTATTTTCCACAAGAATGAATAAAAGGAGAGAAAATAAAAATATACTCTTATGGAAAATAAAGCATTAACAGGCAAATGTTAGAAGGGGAGAAGAGCCAGAGAGCAACCTATTCCCCCCAACTAAATAAAATGAGCATGATGCAAAAGGAGACTGAGAAACTACCTACGCTGGTCAACAAGCGGGAGTGCCAAACACTAAATCAAAAGCATTCCAACTCACTATTCCAAGTATACCATAATAAAATGCAGTAGACAAGTTTTCACCTATTTTATTGAAAAAGACCAATAAAGAATGGCGCCCTACTATAACACTACTGGTTTTGGTGGTGAGGATGGCACAGATGAGGTAGGAATATCTGCTAATCCTCTTGGAGTATCTGCCAATAATGGCATGTGCCCATTCCCATTTGCTTCTATCGCTCTGGTTACTTCGAGGGCGAGGTCGAGAGCCTGCATTGGCAATGGTTGCAAGTCGCCGTTGACTGGATAATGAGCTACTCCATTCAAGGGCACAGTGAACATTTGCGGTGGGAGAGCCAGAGTAATTGGACGCAGATCACTTGGTGTATAGGTTGGTTGTGCTGGTGGAGCTGGGATGGGAACAGTTTCTAACGTGCTTATGGAAGGTATTGCGGTGTTTAAAGCTGCACCAGAAGCAGATTGGAGGGCATAGGATGAAGTTTGCATACCAGAGCTATTTACCCGTGGGCTAGCCTGAGTTTCTTGCTCTCGTTCTAGCCTCTGCCTGTTGATCAGCCACTTCACCAATAGCCAGAGTGCTCCTGCGCTAATCATTAAGGAAGGAACGGCAAAACCCAGAGCCAGGGAGAGTGTAAATGTATTGACCTCATTGTTTGTTGTCTTTTGCAGATGTGGAGGAGCCGGTATAGGGATTCTCGTTTTCGCTAATGTTGCAGTGGCGACCAGGGTGGTAGGAGTTGCGCTTTGTGGAACGCCAACTGGCGTAGCGGTAGGAAGATTAGCCGTTGCCATGGGATTGATAGACAGAGCAGTTGTTGGACGTGGGGCCACTTGTGGGTAGGAAGATGCTTTTTGTGTAGATGCTGGAACAGGCGTAACAATGGGAGTAGCAGTTGGAGTAGGCGTAACAATGGGAGTAGCAGTTGGATTGGATGTCGGGGTTGCAGTATATGAGGAAACAGGTGTCTTTTCAGAATGTGGCTTCTTTGCATAACTTATCGGAATATTTCCCCGAATGGCGACCAGTGAAAAGAGCAAAAGTATAAAAGAACACAAACCTATTTTCAGAAGATTTTGTATGAGAGCACAGAGATTTTTTTTCATGAAGAGTTACCCCCTAACACAATAAAGCTTTGCCACAAAAGAAGTAGACAGTCGATCTCTCATATCAAATCCCAAAGAGTACTCGACATGTGATCAGCCAGAGCCGCTCTCTGAATGTGCACTGATTAACTGGATTTGATATCTCTTCAACGTGTGTGGTTATTAGCATAGCTGAGAAGGTACTCTTCGACAATGACAACAAGCAGACAACTACAAGAAAACTTTATCGGTTGTTTTTTTGCTACTGTGTTGATTTCATATGATGTGGAAAACATTGACAAAAGTGATGATCAGCATGCAAAGTGGGTGCAAAATACCCATTTGTGATTAGCAGACAAACTGAGCTGCCTCTTCAATCCTTCTGCCCTTGCAAAAATCTCTTCCCTTAGGTTATACTCGAAGAGTAAGGTTGAGATAGCAAACGTCTTGAAAGTGCAAAGCCATATGAAAATTCACAGAGTTAGAAAGTCACAAAGTCACGAAGCAGCCACAGGGAAGGCAAAGGATAGTGAAAAGGTGGTCAAGAAGCAAAAAATTCGTGATTTCACCAAGCAGCGTGCGCAATACATAGAAAAAGCTGGTGAAGCCATTTTACCTGAAAAAGGCAAAATACAATATAATGATTTTAGTAAGTGGAATAAAACGTGTGAGGCCTTCTTTGCAAGGGATGGGGGAACAAAGGCGGTCTTCCTGGATTTCGATGGAACGATGGCACGCTTCACAGAGACACCCGCACAGACATTAGCAGTACACGGTTTTCTCTCATCACTAAAGAATTTGGTTGATAAGGGCTATAAAGTCGCAATCATTACTGGTAGACCTATCGAAGGGACAGAACGTATACACCTCGCAACTAATCAAGTCATGAAAGAGGAAAACGGTGTACTCGAAGCTCTCAAAAGATCAGGAGCCGACTCCAAGCTTATAGACAGGCTATACATTTTCGGTAGCCATGGAGTTGAGCAAAGGGGACATGAAACTAATTGGGAAGTGCAAATTGATCCAAAGGCTAAGGATTTTGTTGAACCGCAGAAACAATTGCTCAGTCATCTCCAACAGCGTATCAAAAGTAATAACGAACTGAAAGACTTAAACATTTCGATTGAGAAGAAACCATTGGGAGCTACTATCCACTATCGAGAAGTCGGAGAAGAATCTGTGCGTCAGCAAGTGAAGCGAGGACTTAGTAAGCTATTATCAGAGATTTTACCGGAAAAATCGGATAATACTAACTTCACCCATTTGAAGGACCAGAGCAATGAGAACTTCAAGAACTTCACCTACAACTCAGCAACAGAATCTTTCGAGATACGCCTAAACCCAGAAACTACAGACGTAGAAATTAATAAAGGAACCTCCGTGAAGGCTCTAGCTGAAAAGTGGCAAGTCAAGGTTGCTATTGCTTTTGGTGACGATACAACAGACCTCGACATGCAAAAAAAGCTGGCAGAACTCAACCTCACAGCTACTGCGTTTGTGGGAGTCAAACACGACAAGACTCCAGATGACATTCTAACTGGTTCTACTCTTGTAGTGCAAGGACAAGAGAGTGCTGTAGGATTTTTGAAAGATCTAGCGCAGAGAGCCCCAAATCAGGATGAAGGTCAGGCCTAGATCTTAGTCCCTACGAGCCTTCTGCTGCAATTCATAGAGTTTACTAATCGCCTCAATTGGTGTCAGTTCATCAATTGCCAAATTTTTGAGTTCCTCGACAAGTGGATGGGGCTCAGAGGCAAAAAGGGTCATTTGCCAGGCAGGAGGCATGGTGATGTCACGCATGGCTTTGCGGCGAACCTTGGCATCACCCTTGCGCTCGAGTTCTTCGAGTATTTCTTGGGCCCGATCGATGACTGGACGCGGGATGCCTGCGAGTTGTGCCACATGGATGCCATAGCTGCGATCAGCTCCTCCTGGAATGATCTTGCGCAGGAAGACAACCTGACCGTTTTCTTCCGTGACTGCAACATTCATACAGCGAATACGCGGCAGTAATTGGGCTACTTCGACTAATTCATGATAGTGAGTAGCGAAAAGTGTACATGCGCCAGTACGCTTACTATTATGCAGGTATTCGACGATAGAACGAGCAATAGCTAGACCATCATAGGTGCTAGTACCACGTCCAATCTCATCCAGGATGATCAGACTACGCGGGGTCGCATGATGCAAGATATTAGCCGTTTCGACCATCTCAACCATGAAGGTGCTCTGGCCCGTCGCGAGATCATCCTGGGCCCCGATTCTGGTAAAGATGCGGTCAACAAGTCCGATCGTCGCAGCCTCCGCAGGGACATAGCTCCCGATCTGGGCCATGAGAATGATCAGTGCGACCTGACGCAGATACGTTGATTTACCAGCCATATTGGGTCCGGTGATGATGCAGATCTGGGCATCATGGTTGGAGAGATTGGTATCATTGGGAATAAAGGAGGCATCCGAGAGGGTCTGTTCCACGACTGGGTGGCGACCCGCTACAATATGAATACCATCGCCATCATTGAGTTGCGGTCGGCAGTAGTTGTATTTGGTTGCCACCTCGGCTAGACTTAGATAGACATCGATTTCAGCGAGCGCATGGGCCGTTGCCAGAATCCGTTCGGAAGCATGAATGGCAATATCTGCTCGCAGTTGTACGAAAAACTCGTTCTCCATCTTATTAATACGATCTTGAGCATTGAGAACGAGTGTTTCATATTCTTTCAGGTCAGATGTGATATAGCGCTCAGCGTTGGTAAGCGTCTGCCGACGGACATAGTCTGCTGGAACACGATTCAGGTTGGCGTTGGAGACCTCGATATAGTAGCCTGAGGCCTTGTTGAAACCAACTTTGAGATTGTTAATACC
>CBJMBI010000141.1:0-8572 GCA_966427955.1 uncultured Ktedonobacterales bacterium | reverse complement strand
GCAATCCATCTCTTAAATGGACTCTATGATGCCAAGATGGATCACCAACCAGTGCTAGCCATCGTTGGACAAGCTGCACGCGCTGCTATCGGAGGCAGTTATCAGCAGGAAGTGGATCTGGTCTCTCTCTTCAAAGATGTTGCTGGCGAATATGTCTCTATGGCATGTAGTCCAGTACAAATACGACATTTGGTTGACCGAGCTGTCCGTATTGCTAAAGCTGAACGCTGTGTAACCTGTATCATTATTCCAAAAGATGTTCAGGAAATGGATGCTGTTGAGATCCCCCCACACAAACATAATACGGTCCATACCGGTTTGGGATACTCAACCCCACGCATCGTTCCCGCCGAGGCTGATCTACAACGTGCCGCGCAGATTCTTAATAGTGGAAATAAAGTTGCTATGCTAGTCGGGGCTGGAGCAAAACATGCTACCGATGAGGTCATTGAGGTTGCTGAACTGCTCGGAGCAGGCGTCGCAAAAGCATTACTGGGCAAAGATGTCGTGCCGGATGATCTCCCATTCGTTACTGGATGCATCGGATTGCTGGGTACCAAGCCAAGCTGGGACCTAATGATGGATTGCGATACCTTGCTGATGGTTGGTTCCAGCTTCCCCTACTCCGAGTTTCTCCCCAAAGAGGGACAGGCACGCGGCATCCAGATCGATATTGATCCACGGATGCTCGGCTTGCGCTATCCTATGGAACTGAACATGGTTGGTGATAGCAAAGAAACATTGCGATCTCTTATTCCTCTCCTCCAACGCAAGACAGATCGTTCATGGCGCGAGAAGATTGAAAAGGATAACCAGTCTTGGGAAAAGATTGTCAAAGCCCGCTGCATGGAAAATGCCGATCCACTCAATCCGGAACGAGTGTTCTGGGAATTGTCGCAACGTTTGCCCGATAATTGCATCCTGACCAGTGACGCTGGAACGGGTACTAACTGGTACGGGCGCATTCTCAAGATGCGACGCGGAATGATGGGATCTCTCTCAGGGGGCCTCGCTACGATGGGATCTGCTGTTCCCTATGCAATTGCTGCCAAGTTTGCCTATCCTGATCGGCCAGTCATCGCCATCACAGGTGATGGAGCCATGCAGATGAATGGCATGAATGAAATGATCACTGTGGAGAAATATTGGAAACGCTGGGGAGATCCTCGTCTTATCTTCCTCGTGCTCAACAACCGCGACCTCAACCAGGTCACATGGGAAATGCGCATCGAAGCGGGCAATCCCAAGCTGGAGGCAACACAAACTCTTCCTGACTTCCCCTATGCTCGCTATGCCGAGCTTGTAGGACTACGAGGCATTCGAGTCGACCAACCAGATGACGTTGGTTCAGCCTGGGAGGCAGCACTCACATCCGATCGTCCAGTGATCTTTGAAGCATATACCTCTGGTGACGTTCCCACGCTGCCACCGCATATTACCCTTGAACAAGCGAAAAATTATATGAGTGCCCTGTTAAAGGGTGATCCCGATGAAATCAACATCATGAAGCAGTCAATCAAAGGTCTAGCCAAGGGGGTTATGCCACAGAAAGGCTAAACTCTGAGGATGGGAGCAGAGGTATGGCAAAGCCTCAAATTGGCGCTAGTAGTATCGGTATCAAACGGCTTGATGTTTCAGCCTATACGATACCGACCGATACACCTGAGTCAGATGGCACATATGCTTGGGACAAGACTACACTGGTCTTGGTACAAGCAAGTGCCGGTGGCCGGGTTGGCATCGGATACACATATGCAGATATAGCAACCGCTCGCTTGATCAAAGACATGCTTGCAGAGGTCGTACGGGGCCGTAATGCTATGAATGTGCCAGGATGTTGGCTAGCAATGGTCGAGGCTATCCGCAACCTTGGGCGTCCAGGTATTGCATCCATGGCGATTTCAGCAGTTGACGCAGCATTATGGGATCTGAAAGCCCGTCTGCTTGACGTAGCACTGGTTACCTTGCTCGGCGCAACACGAGAGAGCGTGCCAGTCTACGGAAGTGGCGGGTTTACCTCTTACTCCCGTCAGCAGCTACAAAAACAGCTGAGCGATTGGGTGGCCGAAGGAATTACCCGAGTCAAAATGAAGGTTGGCCGTGATCCCAAAAATGATCCCCAAAGAGTTGCCCAAGCTCGGGAGGCCATTGGCCCTGAGATAGAACTCTACGTTGACGCTAACGGTGCATACAGCCGCAAACAGGCTCTCGCGCTTGCCGAAATCTTTGCACATGAGTCAGGTGTCACCTGGTTTGAGGAACCCGTTTCCTCCGACGATCTTGCAGGCCTCAACCTGATCCGGAATCGTGCCCCTGCCGGGATGGATATTGCAGCAGGTGAATATGGCTATGATCTAGGATACTTCCGTCGCATGCTTGAGGCTGAGGCTGTTGATGTCTTGCAAGCTGATGCAACGCGCTGTACAGGTCTCACAGGATTTATCAAGACAGCTACCCTGTGCGAAGCTCGTTCACTCCAACTCTCGTCCCACTGTGGACCAGCATTACACATCCATGCTTGCTGTACACTACCAAATTTCTGGCATATGGAATACTTCCATGACCATGTTCGCATCGAGCAGATGCTCTTTGACGGGGTTCAAAGACCTATTCACGGAGAACTACATCCCAATCTCTCGCGTCCTGGCATGGGACTCGAATTCAAGCAGGCAGATGCGGCAAGATACGCTGTCTAGCTGATTTAGAATAGCTCTTTGGCTATAAGAAAACCGGATTAGGCGGAGAAAAAACCATGAATACGGCACGACTTCAGCGTATCAAAGAATTATTTGCACAGCAAGGGGAAGACTATCGAGCAATTATATGCCGCCTCCCTCAGAATGTTCTGATGCTTACAGGCTATCAACCCATTCTGGGGAACTCGTTTTGCCTCGTGTCTCTAAACCGCTCTGATGAGATCGAGCTTCGTCTCGCCGTTCCTGTTGACGAGCGCGATCTCATTCCAAATGACACAGTGGTGCAAATAGAGACTTTTGCAGAGGAAACATTGGATTATATTAGTAATGCCATCGAAGCTGTACGTGTACCATTAGGCCGTCTGCTCAACTCAGCAAACGTGACGGATCGGACTGTAGTTGGCTACGAGGGAGTTCACGCTCCCATTGCAACGGGCTATACGCAGGTGGGTATACCTGGACCTGCCTCCTTTGACCTCATTCGTTCACTGCTGCTTGGTGATTATCTGCGTGATGCAACGCCTATCCTTGATGAACTAGCAGCTATTAAAACCGAAGAAGAAATCCAGGCTATCAGGTGTGCTGAGCACGTTGCTCTACAAGGGTTTATCGCCGCCCATGATGCTATTCATATAGGAGCAACAGAGGCTGACATTGCTGCTGATACCACTGCTGCACTATTATGCGCTGGTCACGCTACTCCTGGTGCACGCCATGTTCAGCCCTATGTTCATGTCATGGCAGGTCCACGGGCGGCATTAGCTTATCGAGCCTTCAATCTCACCTCCAACGCCATCATTCGGCAAGGCGATACCGTGATCGTACAGATAGAAATTGCCATCAATGGTTATTGGGCTGAGCTGACACGGACCTTCTTCGCTGGCACTATCAGTGATGAATGGCGCAATGCCCATCAAGCCTGTATGATGGCACAGAATGCTGCATTGAAACTAATTCTCGATGGGGCTATGGCACGAGATATTGATAAAATGGCACGTTATATTTTGGAGCAAGCTGGATTTGGAAAATACTTCAAACATGGACTTGGACATGGCTTTGGTTTCCAGGCTATCAACCATACAGCAATACCGAAACTGCATCCAGTCTCTAACACCGTGCTACGAAGTGGGATGGTACATAACATGGAACCGGCCGTCTATATCGAAGGGCAGGGAGGTATACGCTTGAATGATAATGTGGTTGTTCGCATAGATGGTAACGAAGTTTTGTCGTCTCAACTTCCCAGAGAATTGGACTGGTTAGTAGTAACGCCATAAGATCTTTCATTCACCATGCTAAAAAATCGAAGATCTCCTATAGAAGAAAGGACAGGAAAGAATGCAACATACACCAGAAGTTGTTGTCGTTACAGGTGCCTCCGCTGGCGTTGGACGTGCTATCGTCCAAGCATTTGCCAAAAGAGGAGCGCATATTGGTCTATTGGCACGCGGCCAAGCTGGTCTAGAAGGTGCCGCAAAGGATGTCGAAGCACTGGGAGGAAAAGCGCTTCTACTTCCAGCTGATGTGGCCAACGCCGAGCAAGTTGAGCTTGCAGCAGCACGAGTTGAAGAGGTCTTTGGGCCAATCGATATCTGGATCAATGCTGCAATGACTTCCGTTTTCTCTCCTGCCCTGGAAATGACATCCGAGGATTACAAGCGCGTCACAGAGGTCACCTATCTTGGCTTTGTCTACGGAACATTGGCTGCGTTACGTCGCATGGTCCCGCGCGATCGAGGCAAGATTATTCAGATCGGTTCAGCATTGGCTTATCGGGGCATTCCACTGCAATCCGCCTATTGTGGAGGCAAACATGCAATCCAGGGCTTCACAGAATCAGTGCGCTGTGAGTTGATCCACAATCACAGCCATGTCAAGATCAGCATGGTACAACTTCCAGCCATCAACACCCCCCAATTTCTTTGGGTCAAGAACCGTTTACCCAACAAGCCACAACCTGTCCCTCCCATTTATCAACCTGAAGTTATCGCTAATGCCGTCACTTATATAGCCGATCACTACCGTCGCCAACTCTACGTGGGCATGTCAACCGTAATCGTGATACAAGCTAATAAACTTTTCCCAAGCCTGGGCGACTGGTACCTTGGCAAGACTGGCTATAAGTCTCAGCAAACAGACGAGCAGGCCAATCCATTTGCACGCAACAATTTGTGGGCACCGGTTGATGATGAACGCGATTACGGCGCTCATGGTACCTTTGATGAAAAAGCCAGTAGTAAAAGTTTACAGGTTTGGACCGATACACACCCCAAATTGCTTGGAGTAGTACTGGCAGGCTTACTTAGCATGCTCACAATAGGTATTATTAAAAAATTCAAGTAACCTATGAATTATTATCAATTGAAATAAGTGATTAATGTCAAATAGATATTCAGCACACCATTTTCTCAGGAACTAACACAATAGTTAGGCCTACTAACAATTTTGGATAGGATGTCGATGTGAATGAAGGAATAGCAACACGCGCAGGCCAAAACCTCGGCACAAGTTTAGCTTATCAACTAGGAGGAACAGTATGACCCAATGTGAACGATGTGGTAACGAATATGATAAGACCTTTGAGGTAGTCATGGGTGGAAAGGCACATGCCTTCGACAGCTTTGAATGTGCGATCGCTACCCTGGCTCCTCCTTGTCATCACTGTGGATGCCGCATTATCGGTCATGGGGTAGAAGCAAACGGTGTCTTTTACTGCTGTGCCAATTGTGCCACCAAGGAAGGGGTACAAGGAGTACAGGACCGCCGATGAATGCAAACAGGAGGGCTCTTTGCCCTCCTGCCAGAGCTAACCAAGATTTGTAATATACCAGTCCGTTGTCGTTATACCTGGGTAACGAACCGTCTTTTTCACTACACCGGGAGGGGGACCAGAAAAGTTTTGGATAGGACGTCCCTGCTCGAGCAGCAACATGGTATCATGCCAGATCGGTGCCGCACCCATAATACCTGTCACATCGACCATCTGCGAGTTATTATCATTGCCACTCCAGACTCCTACCACATAATCGGTTGTATAGCCTACGGTCCAGCTATCTTTGAAGTCATTGGTTGTACCTGTCTTACCAGCCGCAGGACGAACTATTCCAGGCTTGCCCGCATAACACTCGTTCATCGATGTGCTATACAACCAAAGCGGACTACATTTGCCAAATTCTTTGGTACGTGCCGCATTATCACTGAGCACATCGGTCATCATGAAAGCCGCCTGGGGAGTAATCACCTGCTGACTATTGGCCTTGACATCAAACTGATAGATGAGACGACCACTCGTATCCCTAATCGTGTCGATCGAGTGTTTCTGGACATGGACCCCATGATTACCAAATGCTCCATATGCTGACGTTTCGTCTATGAGGTGAATACCCAATGATCCTAGCACAAGCGTCAAGTTAGGAGAACCCTGATATGCGGTAATCCCCATTCTCTGAGCGGTCTGGAGGGTTTGGTCGTAACCAATTTGTGCATTCAGTTTGAGAGCTGGAATATTCAACGAGTTCTGCAAAGCTGTACGCCATGAAATGAGCCCCATAAAGCCACCAGAATAATTCTGTGGCGTATATGGCGGTAGCCCACAGCACATCTGGAAGGTTATCGGTCCATCTACTACAGGCATACCAGGGCTGATTCCCTGCTCAAAGGCTGTGACATAGGCAAAAGGCTTAAACGATGAACCCGGTTGACGGAAGGCCTCTGAAGCCACGTCATAGTCGTTATGTTCTGGATCAATATTGCCCAGCAGAGTACGAATGGCTCCTGTATGATAGTCTATAACAACTTCAGCCGCATCTGTTACATTATGCCCTTTTAAGGCTGCAATCTGATTGCGAGCAATTTTTAATACCTTGTTCTGCAATGCTAGATCCAGTGTTGTCGCAACGACGACACCAGAGCGTGAGAGATCTGAGAGCTTGACGTGTAAAGTGTTAGCCAACTCTTTACGCATATAGTAGTTAAAGTGTGGAGCAAGGTCATGATTTATGACTCCTCGGTGTAAGAAAGTGGGCTGTTGAGCCTCACGAATGGCTTGGTCGCGCTGAGTTGCACTGATGTAGCCCTGCTGAGACATCTGCTGCAGCACTTCTTGCATGCGGATCAGAGCTGCCTGGGGATGCAAAAAGGGATCATGTGCCGTGGGTGCATCTACAATGCCAGCGAGCATTGCTGACTGCGCGATATCCAATTTTGATGCTGCTGGCTCCTGGAGCGTTTCTGGCAAGTCAAAGTAGGTGAATGCTGCTGCTTCAACACCATAGGCCTGCTCTCCATAGTATGCTGTATTTAGATACATGTTAAGGATTTCTTGCTTACTATATTTTTGTGTAACTGATGGCGCAATGGTCAACTCTTGAAGCTTTCTCGCTATTGTCTCTTTATTCCCAACAATTGCGTTTTTGATTAATTGTTGAGTAATGGTACTTCCACCAGAGACAACATGGCCATGCGAGAGATTCTCAAGAGCTGCACGTGCGATGCCATTAACATCAATTCCAGAGTTCTTCCAGAAGCTGCGATCTTCGATAGCAACTTGAGCGTTGATCATATGGCGTGAAATCTTAGCAAGAGGTACACTGATCTGCAAACCCTGGTCAATGGCTTCATAAATTAGCTGTCCATGTATATCGTAAGCACGCAGGCTATCCTTTGGCAGAACGTCTTCAAGCCGTAGGACCTGATCTCCAAAACGCTGATGCGTCGCGGACGCAATACTAGAGACAGTAACAAAGATGACGGTAAAGATTACAGATAATGTGAGCAAACTAAGGGCACCACCAAGTACGAGGCGCTCCTTTTGCCGCTCAGCAGCAGTGGCACGCCAAGAAAACCTGTGTAATAGTTTGCGCTTGATCCGACGCCGTGTACGCCAACCTGCTGGGTGTAGGCGCATCCGAGGCACATCATAGGTAAAACCATCGACGGGTCTTGCAGGAACATCACTGAGCCGTTGTACAATAGCCGCTTGACTATGCGGAGGTAGTTTGGCCGGAATGACTGGTTTATCATTGACTTCATCTTGGACAGACGTATTGTCATGCTGTTCTTCGTCTCGCATCTCCTCAGTTTCGCCTGCATCGAATTCGGGCTGAGAAGATGCGCCTGCTGGACGAATTTCTTCCTGCATTTTTAGAACCTCTTTCCTCTTGTACCCATTATCTTTTTCTGCCTTTCTTCATCCCTGATATAAGTCGGCTATTTCTTTGATGTTCGTAGACAGAGTGATTATTTATACGGCTTCAAAAAAATACTACACGATTGGCAGTGCTTCGGTGAAATACTCTCAAGAGACTAACACCAGAAATAGCGAGAAGGTTCCAGGCTAAGATTGATTTAGCGGGAGACCATTCCAATACGAGGCAAGAGGGTGTCATTACACATACTCTCTTTGTGGCTTCGGTGTAGAGAAACTTGAGGCCATTTTCATGCGGAGTGTCACCAGAGAAATTTCTGCGATGCAGCAGGAGAAAGATACTGAGGTTGAAGCCGGTCACAACAAGGCTTGGCAACAGATGTATAAACACCCACAAATCAAGAGGGAAGGCAGAAAGAGCAATGATATAAAAAAAGATTAGCCCCACCTAGGGTGGGGAGCATACAAAGATCCGTTAGAAAACCTTCGGTCAGACCTTCCCTTAAACCTGTCAGAGAGAAGAGTCCTGACGTGAATTTTTACCCATTGGCTTTTGCAGGTCCTGGGGCGCAAATCCTGCTAGAGGTGGCAACTTGAAATCCGCCTGCCTCTTGGCTTTCTGCTGTTGTTGGGAAACAAGACCTCCTGCTGAAGAGGGTTGCTGACGTGAGCTTGGTGCCTGAAATTGGCGCGGGGCAAAGCCTACTAGATGTGGGAACTTGAAACCAAC
>CBJMBI010000140.1:0-8599 GCA_966427955.1 uncultured Ktedonobacterales bacterium | reverse complement strand
AGTGGTAGTACACATGAAGGATAAGCGAGCTTTGAAATGAAGTATGAGCATCGACACGAAAGTTGAGCGAGAATGGCGCGTTCCAGGGGTAGAGAAAGGATTGCTTCCTGGGACAGCCATCTGGGCAGCTTAAAATGCTTTTGTATGAAAAGGATAAACAGCTGATTTTTCTTAGCTCTTGAAACAGAAGTGGAGCCTACATAGCATGTGTGCCCTTGCTTTTCTCAGAAAGACAGAGGGCAGCATGCCTTTTATCGACAGCAGGAGAAACCGATTTATTGCATCTGTTGCAAATTGCCATTTACATTCTATAAAGGTGTTTTGCCCTTTTTCTTATCTTTGCGCTGATACATCGACCTCAAAGCTTTTTCATGGATGCGATGTGCAGGTGGGTATTCAGAGTCGATGTGCCGGGCGCGTTCGGCGACACTGGCCGCTTCGCGGTAGCGTTCCAGACGATACAAGGTGTCGGCTTTTAATGTCCAGAAGCGGACATTATCAGGTTCTAGGTCAATAACACGATCGAGTGCATCATTTGCTTCCTCAAATTTTCCTAAAGCTCGTAGACTATGCATATAGTTTTCCCAAGCGAAAAGGTTATCGGGAGTAAGTTTGATCAGTTGTTCTGCTAACTCCTGTAGAGCATCGAACATTTCCAGTGTACGTAATGCTTGAATGCCCTGTGTCAGTGACGTAATATCGACTGGGTTTAACTCTAGCGCTCGTTTGACGAGTGGAACAACTTCACGCATACGTCCAATGCGGCAGAAAATCTCACACTTCATCTGGAGCGCAAAAAGTTGGTTCGGGTCTAGCATCAGACTCTGTTCAAAGGCCTCGAGAGCTTCGGCAAGACGATTAAAATTGAGCAGAGCAACACCCTTGTTCGCCCAAGCTCTGGCATCGTTGGGGGCAAGTGTAACCGCGCGCTGAGAACTGCGTAATGCTTCTGGGAGCTTCCCTTGCAAGATTTGGAGACCACATCGGTTAATCCATGCTAGGCCAAGATTAGTGTCGAGTAAAAGAGCTTGGTCATTAGCGATAGTGGCTTCCGAGAGGCGTTCCATCTTTTGTAAAGCTCGTGCTTTGAATGCCAGGGCTGGTGCAGAGCTAGGATTAATTTCAAGAAGACGTTGTGCTGTATCATAGAGTTGGTCAATGTTATTGAGGCCATCAAGGGAGGCAGCGAGGCCGAGTAAAGCATCTTCATCATGGGCATGATCTTTGAGAAGCGCCAAAAACGCCTCTCTGGCTAAGGGCCAATTGCGGGTCTGAAGATATTCTTGTGCTTGATGTCGGAGCTGTGCAGTAGTCTCCTGGGGCATGGACTCGGTGTGCTCTTTACTCACTCTAATGCGGCGCGCACGGCCTTGCCTAAAAGGCATGCTGGAAAACGCCGCCTCCTTTCGTAATACCTATGCTATAATTTCTAATGAACCTGATTTTTACACAGAATCTTTACAAATCCTTCAAAGATTTTTCATCCTATGGAGCTATTATATAAGCATGGAAGGCAGTTGGCAAGATTGTTGGTTAAGTATATATCCGTTTAAACTTCTCTAATGTGTTAACGAACTGAACTTATAGCTATTTTAATGGCTTAATTTGGTGAATTCGTTTAGTTTAAGGAGGATAGCAAAATGCTTCGTCCAGATGCTAATGATCAGTCAAGAATGCCATATCGATTGGTCTCATCCACTTCCTGGTCGCCTACTGAGGATAATCGGCTGAGTCAGCCTGCGGAAGGCACATATCAGCTTGGAGAACGAGCTTCTCAATTCTCAGGAGAGGGCTCTGAACAGGCTGCTTATCGGGAGTATCCTCCTCAGTGGAGTCCTCCTGATAAGCTAGTTGCAGCGCCATCCGTCAAGCCTATTCGTGGATTTAGGAGTGCATCTATTTTAGTTCTTGCTATAGTAATCGCTACGGTTTTTGGGGTTGGTCTCTTTGCAGGTTGGGAGTTTAGCAGAAATAATGTAAGCAGTACAACGGCTCGTGTGGTATCTCCATTGCAGTCAGGTACGAGTTCACAGCCGGTAGTTCCATCTCTAACTGGCAATAATATTGAGGCTGTGCGTGAGGCTGCTATTGCAAAAGTCAATCCTGCGGTTGTCCAAGTGAATGCGTCGGTAGTCGATAGGAGGGGGGGACAGGCAGTCCAGAGTGGCTCAGGAGTGATAGTAGATAAGCGGGGCTATATTGTAACCAATAACCATGTGGTCCAGGGGGGTCAATCAATAGAGGTCGTATTTGCTGATGGCAACAAAATAGAAAATGTTCAGGTTGCGGGTACTGATCCAAATGATGATCTGGCGGTGTTAAAAATTAATCCGCCGACAAACATGGTTGTGGCGATATTAGGTGACTCATCCAAGCTCCAGGTCGGACAAGAAGTATTGGCTGTCGGTAACCCGTTAGGTATTACAGAGACTGTCACTCATGGTATTATCAGTGCATTGGGTCGTACTGTCTCTGAGTCTACTACGACCATTCCTAACACTATTCAGACTGATGCTCCTATTAATCCGGGAAATAGTGGAGGTGCTCTAGCTGACTTGCAGGGGAATGTGATTGGTATTCCCACGCTGGCCGCCATTGATCCCGAGTTCAATGCTCCTGCTAGTGGTGTTGGTTTTGCTATTCCAATCAACCAGGTAAAGCTTGTTGTGCCGCAGATTATCCAGAATGGAACTGTAGCTCATACTGGGCGGGCGGCATTGGGCATAGGCACTCAGAATGTTTCTGATCTACAGGGTATGTATGATCTTCCAGTTGATGCTGGTGTGTTTGTTACTAGAGTACAGAGCAATGGGCCAGCAGCCCAAGCTGGATTGCAGCAAGGGGATGTGATTGTGGCCGTAGATGGCAAGCAAATAGATAACAATGCATCCTTAGCGGATGTGCTAGCTACCAAAGCTCCGGGTGATAAGGTCTCTGTCCGTGTCTATCGTGGCAATCAACAGTTGACATTTAATGTGACACTTGGAGAATTACAGGCCAGTTAAGCTTAGGTGAGAATGTCTTTAACAAGGAGCTGGGTCTTACGTTGGCCTGGCTCCTTTTATCGTTGTCACAAGTTCTACGGCCTACTCCCAGAAAATATAGATCTAACCCTTGCCCATAACTGGTTTCCATTGAATGCCCTGCACATACTCACTTGAAATCTTTCAGTGATCATTCTACATAGTACATGGCATCATGTCGCAGGTCTGTATCAGCAGCATATTTTTCCCGCTGTCCAGTACTTCCCCTGATATTACATTCTCGCAAACTGTCCCTCTTTCCCCCTGGAGAAACGTGCAAACTCCTATTAAAATAGTTTAAGCGGAAGGTTGCTGCTGAGTCTGACTAGCAAGAGCAGTCCTGGCACTCGTTCTTTCAACCAACAAAGGTTCATGGCAGACTTTTGAAAAGCTGAGGGTTTAGTTTTCCCCAAGACCGCTGTAAGTATTAATGAGTAGAAGTTTTGTAGCTGTAATAATGTGAAAGATAGCGAGATCTGGTGGATCAGAAGGAGAATGACAGGATGCTTCATTCAGATGCCAACGATCAGTCAACAGAGCCTTTCCAAACTGGGCCAGAGACACCAGGGCAGGGTTCTCAAGAAGAACCGTATCAGGAAAGAAGGCCGTATCAGGAAGAAAGGCAGTTTAGTCAGCCAAATCTGGAGGAGAATAGATATTGGTCAGAGACATCATCCTATGAATTCCCAACAGAGGAATATCGACAATCAGCTTGGCAAGAAAGTAATCCTCTGTGGAATACTTCTGGTAAGCTGTCTGTCGCACCAGCAGGAAAGTTGCCTGTACGTGGTATAGCTGTTATAGCTCTCACAATGATAGTGGCTTCAGTCTTTGGTGTTGGTCTCTTTGCAGGTTTGGCATTTAGCAAAGATGGGGTCGGATTCCTCTCTGGTGGAAATTCGTTGTTGAAAACTCCATCTCTGACAGGCAATCAACTCGAAGCAACGCGTGAGATGATCATTGCGAAAGTCAAACCCTCAGTTGTCCAGGTGAATGTGACTGCAATGTCTGTGACGGGGGAGCAGGTTAATCGTGCTTCAGGAGTCATAGCCGATAAAGCGGGTTATATTGTCACCAACAATCATGTAATTGCAGGTGGAGAAGCGATAGAAGTAGTATTTGCTGATGGCAGAAAAATAGAAAATGTTCAGATAGCGGGAATTGATCCAATTGATGATCTGGCAGTTTTGAAAATTGACCCACCAGCAAATATGGTTGTAGCAAGCCTGGGAGACTCATCAAAAGTTCAGGTTGGTGAGGATGTGCTGGCAATCGGTACTGCACTAGGAATGACGGAAACCGTGACTCATGGCATTGTTAGTGCTCTTGGTCGTAATGTGCAGGAGCGCCACGGACCACTGATCCTTAATGCCATTCAGACTGATGCGCCTGTCAATCTGGGCAATGGTGGCGGTGCGCTGGCCGATTTACAGGGAAATGTGATTGGTATTCCAACACTGATGGCAATTGATCCCAGGTTCGATTCTCCTGCTGATGGGGTTGGTTTTGCGATTCCAATCAATCAGGTAAAACGGATCTTGCCACAGATCATCCAGAATGGTACTGTGACCCATACTGGTCGGGCGGCATTGGACATAACTAGTATAACTGTTGATGCTCGTTTGCAGGCCTGGGAGAATCTTACTGTTGATCACGGGGTATATATTGCTGGAGTCAACAGCTATGGGCCAGCTGCCCAAGCTGGATTGCTGCAAGGAGATGTGATTGTACAGTTGGATGGCAAGGAAATAGATAATGAAAGTTCCCTTGAAGACGTCCTTGTTACTAAGGCTCCAGGTGAGACGGTCTTGCTCTCTGTCTATCGTGGCGATCAGCAATTGACATTTAGGGTCACGCTTGGCGAGCTAAATGCTGGCTAAGTCGTTTGAATATTGAGGCCTCTGTCTTCAAGAGGCCTCATTTTTGTGGGATGTTTTCCTCTTACTGTTTATTCTTCTTTGCATGCTTGTTTGCCTAATCTGCTGACTATCACTATACTAGCAATGCCAGCAATGAAGAGCAGCAGCCCAAGGCTCAAGTGTCCCTCTGGCGTATCTGGATTGAGGAAAGAGATCAACAGCTGCATTTGTGATGATTTTTGTGAATAATCTGCTAATTGAGTATTTGAAGATGATGCTGTTGATTTTGGTTGAAAAGTATTTGAAGCAGAAGAAGCTTGTTTTTGTGTAGGAAGCTGTGCTGATGGTTTGCTAGATGAATAGGTTGTTTTTCCCGTTGCATCCGGTAATTGAGAAAGATTTTCAGATAAACTTTTAGGTTCCGTAAAAGGCTGTACTTGTTTAGAATTTGAAGGGGTATTATTTACTTGTGCTTTTTGGCTTACCAAGAAAGAGCTAGCAATTTGGGAATCTCCTGTATTATATGATATTATTGTCATCGATCCAGAGAGTATGAAGAACAGTCCTAGAACAGCTACGAGTGTACTGGCCAAGTGCATTGTCGTACGGACGTAGCGGGGCGATAAGAGTGAGCGATGAGCTGTCAATTTCGCTCTTTGTCGTATGGAAGTAGTTTGTTCAGCTACTGCTGTGTTCTGGATAGTCGATTCAATTGGCAATACAAATGATCGAGGCTGTGGCACTTGTGGCAAGGCACGGATCAAGAGGACAGTTTGTTGTAACTCTTCTAACTGTTGTTGGCAGGAATCACAGGTAGTTAGATGTGCTTGGCATAGCGATTGTTCCTGTGTAGAAAGTTCTTTATCAAGAAAAGCAGAGAGCTGTTCAGTTGTCAGATGCGCATGATTTTTTTGCACGAGCCTCCTCCGTCATTGCATCAATTTGTATCTGTTCTACTAGTAGGACGGTATGGGTATGGCAAAAGTTCCTGGTATTGTGATAGATAGAGCCGAAGGCGTGCTCGGGCACGCGAAAGGCGTGAGCGAACCGTCCCTAGTGGGATTTGAATAGCCTGAGCAGCTTCTTCGTAAGAGAGGCCCTCAATATCGCAGAGCACAAGAACCGTACGTTGATCAAGCGAGAGTTCTTGTAGCCCATGCTGGATCAATTCCTGGAGTTCCTGAGTAAGTAACTTTTCCTCAGGATTATGATCTGGTCCTGTCTGGGTCAAGGTTTCTATGAGTGCAGGAGCAGAGAATTCCTCCTCATCGGCGATAACATTCAATGACTTAGAAGGGTGACGCTGAACGCGTCGCCAATGATCACAAGCCTGATTTGTGCCAATACGCAATAGCCAGATGCGGAATGGGGAGCGACCACGATATGTATGAATCGCTCGAAAGGCAGAAATAAATGTCTCTTGTGTCACATCAGCAGCCGTATCATAATCGCCAAGTAGGCGGAAGACCGTATTATAGACGATCTGCTGATAATACAAGACTAATTGATTAAATGCGCTGATATCTCCTTGCTGGCTGCGTGCGATGAGTTTCTCTTCGTCGTCTCTTGCAAGCTTGTCCATACGTATCCTTTGGTCCAAGTTTAAGTTAGTGTAACACAATGGGAGTACAAGGGAAAGGATAGGATGAGTTCTTCGCGTAAACTGAATATTCATAATAAGCGTTGAAGAGCTTGCCTAAGTGCTGCATAGTTCTGGTAGCGTGCGGAAGGTTCTTCGATCAGTGCATGGGTCAAGATTGTTTCTAATTCGGGTGAAATAGCGGGATTGAGCAGGCGCACGGGTGGATAGAATGGATAATGTGGTGGCGCTACATTGGTGAGTGCATGGTGCATGCTGGCTGCTAAGGCATAGATACTGGTGCGCTGATCGTACATTTTGTCCTGGATAGGCAGATAGGGCGAGACAGCCAGCTTGCGTGTAGTGCGCTTGCCTTTTCCTATCACTTGGGAAGTTGGGGGTTGTGGTGGTGGCTGTACTTGGAAGCCTGTAAGTATCACACGCCCTCTACTATTCTCAATCAGAATGTTAGAGGGTGAAATATCGAAGTGGTGCAGCGGCTGTGGTCGTTGCTCCAGAGAAATCAGCACATTGAGAAGGGCATTCATATAGCCAAGGACATCTTTTTCCGGGAGTGGATGCAGTAGTTTGAGCAGACGCTCCTCCAAGCTCTCACCGTCAATATAGGCCAACACTGCATAATAATGGTTCCCTTCGGCAAAGCGGTTGAGTATGGGTGGGACCAGGGGATGGTGGAGTTGGGCAAGTGGCTCGGTTGCTTGATCATAATAGGCGATATCTTTAGTACGTTGGGTAAGGGGAATATCGGTACATTCCCAGCGCTTTAACACAACTGATTGCCCTTGATTTTGGACATCGCTGGCTACTGCAACCATGACTTGTGTCTCTTTGGGTTGTTTGAGGACGCGCTTGATGATGTAGCGTCCCTGGCATACACTTATGCCGACCAACGGGCTGTGTTGAACAATAATGGGGGGATTAGCAAGTCGGCCACAGATGCTACAGCAGCGCTGCCCAAGGCGAGCTGGATGGTGGCAATAGAGGCAGTAGCGGTTATCATATTCCTCTCCACAAACCGTGCAGCGCTGTGCTCCTGTACGATTCTGATGACCGCAGTTCTGACAGACATAGCGCTGCATGGCAATCTGCACAGCATGGGTATAATGATCAGCAAACTCGTTAGCGTTATGGTAGCGTTGCCGATAATCCTTCGACATGGCGCGCTGGAGGACAGCTGTAACTTCGATCGGAATGCGTGGATTCCAGCATTTTGGTGAGGGCGGTTGCTCATTGAGGTGAGCGTTCCACATTTCCTCTAGGCGCTGATAGATAAAAGGTGGGCGACCGCATAGTAACTCATAGCAACAGATTGCCAGGGCGTATTGATCACTGTGACGTCGGGGATTGCCTTGCCATTGTTCGGGAGGCATATATGCCGCAGTACCTGCTACCTCGCCTAGCGAGGCATGTGTTTGCATGCCGAGATAATAGGTTGTACCAAAATCGGCCAGCAATATTTGCCCACTCCGTCCAATCAACAAATTACCCGGCTTTACATCCTGGTGTACTAGGCCTGCACTATGCAGATAGTGCAAGGCAGTAGCTGTCTGTTGCACATAAGGAATGAGTTCTTCGACAAAAGCCTGACGACGATTGCCATCGTTTTTGCGAAAGAGATCAAGAATGGTTCGAGGAGCATATTCCATGACGAAATACGGTTGCTCACTGTCTTGTAGATGACCAAAGTTGTAGATGGGTAAGATATTGGGGTGATGCATGTTTGCGATACGTCGTGCTTCCTGGATGAAATTGGCTCGTGTCTTCTCATTGGATTGGTCAAGGCGCAAGACCTTGAGTGCCAAGATGCGGCTGAGTGGGGCTGGCTCACGCACTTTATAGACATGTCCATAACTGCCTGCACCGAGGAAGGAAATAACCTCATAAATGCCGATATGTGCTCCTTGGATTAAAAAGTCACAATATTGGCAACGCGTGATGGCATTTGGATTTTCATGGTGTCCGTTTGCACTTGGATTGAGACAGCGTGCCAAGTTTTCTACCCTACCTCTTCTAGTGATTTCGTCTTGAGATGCAGATCCTTGTTTCTCTATCTCTCTGAAATATTTACGCATGAGAAGGGGTTTGGTCAGAGAAGTCTGATGTTTGTCTCTCTACAA